>OUUY01000075.1 GCA_900302705.1 Candidatus Sulfobium mesophilum | reverse complement strand
TCAGGGCCTGGGAGAACTACCACAGGCTTGGCACAATAGAGTCTCATCTCAGACACATCCTCTTCAGGGAAGAGTCCAGATACCCCGGCTTCTACTACAGGTCTGACTTCGACCTCGTAGACGAGAAGAACTGGAAGTGCTTCGTGAACTCCAAGTTCGATCCTGAAACGAAGAAATGGTCGGTATTTAAGAAGGATTACATCCAGATAATTCCTGACTGATCCGATTCTTTAAGTAGTTGAGCTCACCGCGTGTGCCCAGGGCCGATTCGGCTTCTGGGCACACGCAAATTAACTGACTGCGGATTTGGCAGAGGGATTCTTATGGCGGATTTCTTTGCTAAGCCCACAGGCAAAAAAAGATCTGGGCGGTATGGCAATTGCCGCTCAACCGGGATGTTTAGGGGACGGACCAGCAGTTTGATCTGTCTCCGTTAACATACTGCAAGTTAACCGAAGCAACATGGAGGAATAACATGGCGGACGAGAAGACCCCAACCCCTGGATCAGGAACAATCCTGGTAGTGGGGGGAGGAATCAGCGGTATCACGACAGCGCTTGAAGCAGCAGAGGTAGGGTACGAAGTTTTCATAGTTGAAAAGAACCCGTATCTGGGTGGCAGGGTGGCCCAACTCAACAAATATTTCCCAAAATTGTGCCCTCCTACCTGCGGTCTGGAGATAAATTTCCAGAGGATAAAGAATAACAACCTCGTGAAATGGTTTACGATGACCGAGGTCGAAAAGATATCGGGAGGCCCTGGTAACTACGACGTGACCCTCAAGCAGAGTCCGCGTTATGTGAACAACAACTGTACATGCTGCGGCAAATGTGCAGAGGCGTGTGATGTTGAGATACCCAATACCTTCAATTTCGGCATGGACAAGCGCAAAGCCGCATACCTTCCGCATGAGATGTCCTTCCCCCAAAGATATGTACTTGACCCGTCGATAATCGGGACCAAGAGCGCCCAGAAGTGTAAAGATGCATGCCCTTACAATGCGATAGACCTTGATGATAAGGCAAAGACGTTCAATATCAAGGCAGCCTCTGTAGTATGGGCGACGGGTTGGAACCCCTATGACGCCTCGAAGATGACAAATCTTTCATTCGGGAAGGTCCAGAACCTGATTACCAATATGATGATGGAGAGACTGGCTGCTACAAACGGTCCTACGAACGGCAAGATAGTTCGCCCTTCTGACGGCAAGACGGTTAACAATATAGCCTTTGTCCAGTGTGCGGGATCGAGGGATGAAAACCATTTGCCCTTCTGCTCGTATATCTGTTGCCTTGCATCGCTTAAGCAGACTACCTACATTCGTGAGGCCAATCCTGAATCCAAAGCGACAATATATTATATAGACCTCAGGACCCCGGGCAGATATGAAAAGTTTTACAAGAAGGTTAAGGCTGACGGGAATGTCTCTTTTATTAAAGGGAAGGTTGCAAAGATAGAGGAGGACCCCGCTACGAAGGATGTAATCGTTACTGTAGAAGACACCCTTTCAGGGAAGAAGATACATGCGCGTCACGAGATGGTCGTCCTTGCCACCGGCATGGAGCCTTCGACAGCATCGGTAAAGGTCCCGGGCAATGCCCAGTATGATGATAACAACTTTGTCATTTCAGCCGATATACTGTCCACTGGATGCGTAAAGAAGCCGTCAGATGTGATGTCATCCGGACAGACGGCAACCGGTACGGCTTTGAAGGCCATTCAAATGGTGAGGAGGTAACGTAAATGGAGAAAAAACTTGGTGTATATATATGCGGGGGATGCTCGATCGGCGAAGGCCTTAATCTCGAAAAGCTCTCCCTCGTTGCGACTAAAGAATATAAGATACCGATATGCAAGACCCATCCGGCACTTTGTGGAGAGGAGGGTGTTGGGACGATAAAGACAGGTATGGAGGCCGAGGGGGTCAACACAATCGTCATTGCTGCCTGCTCAGGCAGGGTCAAGTACGATGTCTTTGATTTCGGCCCGGCTAATATCGTAGAGCGCGTAAATATCAGGGAGCAGGTCGTCTGGAGCCATGACTGGACAAAACAGGTGAAGGTCAAAACAAAGGACGCAGAAGGAAAAGATGTCGTCAAAGAAGAGACGCAGCCGAATGATGATACCCAGATGCTCGCCGAGGACTACCTAAGAATGGGAATAGTAAAGGCCCAGAAAACGAACCAGGTTGATCCGTATCTGATCGAGAATGTAGAAAGGAATATTCTTGTCATCGGAGGGGGCATCACCGGATTGACAGCAGCTATTGAGGCGGCCAAAACAGGGTATGAGGTTACGATAGTGGAAAAGGCTGCTCAACTCGGCGGATATGCTGCGAAGCAGCGCAAACAGATACCCACTAAGGCCCCTTATACGAACCTTGAACCTAACTCAATTCAGGAGAAGATAAAAGAGGCCACAAGTAATTCTAAAGTTACAATCAAACTCAATACAGAGATCGCAAGGATCAGCGGAGGCCCCGGGCAGTTTGACGTCTCGTTCAAGCCGGCAGGAACGCAATCCAAATGGGACATCCCGCCCAAGAAGAAGGAAGAAGAGTCGAAGGACAAGCCCGCTGAGGCCGCGGAGAAGCCTGCCGAGGAGCCTTTGGAACTTCCGGCTGATCAGATCAAGTGCGAGGATATCCTTACCTCCGATCCTGACGCCGAACGTTTTGGGGCCGTAGTAGTCGCCGCCGGCGGAAGGCCGTCTGATCCTTCACAGTTTGAGCATCTGGGCTTTGGGAAATTTGCAAACGTCATCACGAACACGATGTTGGAAGAAAACGCAGCAAAGGGCAAGATAGTAAGGCCTTCCGACGGCAAGGAAGCCAGGACGGTAGCCTTCATCCAGAGCCCGGGCTTAAACGGAGATGACAGCGACTTCCCCTATGCCTCATCAGTTACCAGCATGATATCCCTGAAGCAGGCAAATTATCTGACCGAAGATTACTCTGACGGGAAGGCATACATATTTTATAAACATATGCGTACGCCGGGCCACTATGAGAATTTTTATAAGTCCGCCCAGAATAACCCCGGTATCTTCCTGAGCAGGGGTGAGGTCAAGTCGGTAAGTGAAAATGCGGACAAGGGCCTGACTGTCGAGGTGCATGATACCATCATGGGCGAAAAGATAGCGGTTGATGTGGACATGGTTGTGCTGGCTGCCGGCATGACTCCCGAGACCCAGTTTGAGCCGGTGATAAACCTCGCTTACAGACAGGGACCTGCCTTCAGGGACCTCGAACTCTTTGACGGCTATGCCGACTCCAATTATATATGTTTCCCATACGAGACGAGGAGGACTGGCATTTACACTGCCGGCAACGTCAGACAGACTATGACGAACGGGGAATGTGTCGAAGACGCCACCGGCGCCGCGCTCAAGGCAATACAATGTCTTGAGTCTACCAACAGAGGTATGGCCGTGCATCCTAGGTCAGGGGATATGTCATTCCCAGAATTCTTCTTCCAGAGGTGTACCCAGTGCAAGAGGTGTACAGAAGAGTGCCCCTTCGGGGCGCTCGACGATGACGAAAAAGGTACGCCCAAGCCGAACCCTACACGATGCAGGCGTTGCGGGACCTGTATGGGCGCGTGTCCTGAGAGAATAGTCTCCTTTAAGAACTATCACATAGACATGATAGGGTCAATGGTGAAGGCTATAAATGTGCCTGACGAGGATGAGGAAAAATACAGGATCGTCGCCTTTGTATGCGAAAACGACGCTCTGCCGGCTCTGGATATGGCAGGCCTGCATAAGCTGAAATACTCCGCCGACATCAGGTTCATCCCTGTAAGATGCCTTGGCTCGGTCAACACGATATGGATAGCAGACGCAATGTCGAAGGGCAATGACGGAGTGCTTCTCATCGGATGCAAATACGGCGATGACTATCAGTGCCACTTCGTCAAAGGAAGCGAACTCTGCAATAAGAGGATGGACAATGTAGCCGAGACCCTGGGCAAGCTCAGGCTCGAGCCGGTCAGGGTGCAGCAGATCCAGTTCTCGATAGACGAATATGAAAAGATCCCGGAAGTAATCGGCAAATTTGTAGAAGTAATAGAAGGCGTAGGCTTCAACCCGATGAAGGGATTTTAGGAGGTAATAAATGGCTGAAGGCAAGTTGATCAAACCTGACTTGGATTTTGTAAAACGAGTAATGAGTTCCGGGGGGGAGTCGCTGAAGAAATGCTACCAGTGCGCGACCTGCTCGGTCGTATGTAATGTGACGCCAGACGATAAGCCTTTCCCCAGGAAAGAGATGATACACGCACAGTGGGGATTGAAGGAAAAACTCTTCGGGAACCCGGATATCTGGATATGCCATCAATGCAGCGACTGCACCGCCTATTGCCCGAGGGGCGCAAAGCCCGGAGAAGTCCTGGGCGCCATCAGAAAGGTGAGTATCGAGCATTATTCCTTCCCGAGTTTTATGGGCAGAATGGTTGGAGACCCGAAGTTCCTTATCTTTCTTCTGGCAGTGCCGATCCTGCTGTTTGCAGCTGTGGCCCCATACGTGGGACATCTCATTCCTGCTCAATATCTGGAAGGCCACACCCCAGGGTATCTGCACGAGGTGATTACCTCCACTGAGCCCATCGTTTATGCCGAGAAATTTATGCCGGTACCTTTCATCGATACGATCTTCATCTGCGCAGCGCTTTTTGCGTGCCTTGGGTTTTTCATCGGCGTCGTGAAGTACTGGAAAGACCTTACTGCTTTTGGCGGCAAGCCAAAGGGGTCGATCCTCAACGCTGCCGGTGCGACGATTACGGACTTCCTCGCGCACAAGAACTTCAAGAAATGCGAGGTGACGGTCGACAGAGCAAAATCACATCTGTTCGTCTTCTATGGTTTTGTCGGTCTGGCCATAACTACGACATGGGCGATCTTTTACCTTTACGGCCTGCACAGGGAATCGCCCTATCCGCTGTATGACCCGATGAAGATACTCGGAAACGCAAGTGCAGTGGCCCTCCTTCTTGGTATATTGTGGGTAATTTCCAACCGGTCGAAGAACGCTGAGAAAGCCGGGAAGGGCAGTTACTATGACTGGCTCTTCATAAGCGTCGTGCTGACTATAGTGGTAACCGGAATCCTCAGCGAGGTTTTAAGACTGCTGGGTATCAGCCTGCTTGCCTATCCTGTTTATTTCATTCATCTGGTTGCTATTTTCTTTCTTTTTGCATATGCGCCTTTCTCAAAGATGGCGCATATGGTTTATAGAACAACGGCTCTGGTCTATGCAAAGAGCATCGGCAGGGAGAAGGAAAATTAAAATTGCCTGTATTGGCTTTAATACAGCGGAAGGAACAGGAGGAGCGTTATGGCAACGGTTAAGGAAATATTAGGGACAATCGAAAGGCATATTTTTTCTATCGGCAAAGACAAGACCGTGGCAGATGCAGTGAGCCAGCTGGTTGAAAATGAAATCGGGGCGCTGGTCGTTGTGGACGCCGACAAGCCGGTGGGGATGTTTACCGAGAGGGACGTTCTTAAATGCTGGACCAGAAAGGCTGAACGCCATTTCAAAGACATCAAGATCTCCGAAGTAATGAGTACGAATCTGATTATCGCCGAGGCTGATGATGATCTTTGTTACGTGACAACGATCATGATCAAAAACAGGATCAGGCACTTGCCTGTAATTGAAATGAACAGGATTGTTGCGATGCTTTCCATCAGGGATGTAGTCAAGGCTCAGGTGACGGACCTAAGGGCCGAGAACCACTACCTAAAAGATTATATCTCGGACAAATATCCGGGGTGATGACTTATTACGATCGGACATACAGCGAAGCAAATAAAGGAGGTGACGGCCGGAGCATAAGAGGTTCTTTCCGTGGGGGTTTAGCCTTACCTACATTATTTTCAAAAGGAGGAATTTTTAATGAGTCAAACGATACTTTTTGCCTTAGGTTGCGGATTACTAGGCGTGATATACGCCGTGATGACCGCAATGTGGGTATCAAAGCAGGATGCTGGAAGTGCCAAGATGCAGGAGATTTCAAATGCGGTCAAAGAGGGCGCATATGCGTTCCTTGCACGCGAATATAAAACCGTAGCGATGGTTGCAGTGATTCTCGTTGTACTTATTGCAGCGATGGGACTCGGCATTTGGACCGCTATCGGCTTTATCGTGGGCACAGTCGGTTCAGCGCTTGCCGGTTTTGTCGGCATGTGGGTCACTGTCAGGGCAAACGTACGCACTACACAGGCTGCTAGCAAGGGTCTCCAGTCTGCACTCAGTCTTGCGTTCAAAGGCGGCTCGGTTACCGGCGTTATGGTTGTTGGTCTTGGAATTATAGGCCTTGCAGGCTTTTATACGATTGCAAAGGCAGCAAATCCTGAGATGGTATTCCATGCCTTGGTAGGCCTCGGATTCGGATGCTCACTGATGAGTGTGTTTGCGCGTATCGCGGGTGGCATCTACACCAAGGCTGCTGACGTAGGCGCTGACCTCGTTGGAAAGGTTGAGGCAGGAATTCCTGAAGATGACCCGAGAAACCCTGCTGTTATCGCAGATAACGTAGGAGACAACGTAGGGGACTGTGCAGGTATGGCAGCTGACCTTTATGAAACATACACGGTCACGCTTGTTGCAGCAATGCTCTTGGCAAAGACGGTTTTCGGCGTAGGTAGCGACTGGATTGAGTTCCCGATGCTCCTCGGTGGAATATCGATCATCGCATCCATTATCGGAACCTTTGCAGTAAGGCTCGGTAAAAGCCAGTACATCATGGGCGCCCTTTATAAGGGGCTTGCTGTTGCGGGCGTTCTTGCGGCAATAGTATTTTATTTTGTGACAGGCGAGTTCCTGAAGGGCGCCTCAGCGCAGGCTTCAGTGGCTGCGCATGCGTCATTTACTCAAATGAACGTTTTCCTCATGGCGCTTATCGGCCTTGCATTGACCGGACTGATCGTGGTTATAACTGAGTACTTCACTGCTTCGCAGTATCCCCCGGTGAAACACATTGCAAAGGCCAGTCTGACCGGTCACGGCACAAACGTGATCGCCGGCCTCGCGGTAAGCATGAAGTCAACCGCCGCGCCTGTTATAGTCATTGTTGCCTCAATACTTGGCGCATATTCATTGGGCGGCGGATTTGCCGGTGATGCAGCGGGCGGTCTTTTTGCTATCGCATTGTCAGCGGTTTCAATGCTTTCGATGACAGGTATCGTTGTTGCGATTGACTCATATGGCCCAATCACTGACAACGCAGGCGGTATCGCAGAAATGTCAGGACTTCCTGCAGAGATCCGTAACATCACAGACCCATTGGACGCAGTCGGCAACACAACAAAGGCTGTTACAAAGGGTTATGCTATCGGTTCAGCAGGTCTTGCAGCCCTGGTCCTTTTTGCGGAGTATTCAAGGTCCTTTAGCACACAGCTTTATTTTGACCTTTCAAACCCGATGGTTCTGGCCGGCCTTTTCATCGGCGGTCTGCTCCCTTATTATTATGGCTCACTCCTCATGGAGGCTGTTGGAAAGGCAGCAGGCAGTATTGTTGATGAAGTCAGAAGACAGTTCAGGGAGATTCCCGGCATTATGGAATACAAGGCAAAACCGGAATACGGCAAGTGCGTTGACATTGTCACAAAAGGCGCTATCAAACAGATGATGGTGCCCGCTCTTATCCCCGTGGTGGTTCCTATTGTTGTCGGACTTCTTCTGGGGAGAGAGGCCCTCGGCGGAGTTCTTATCGGCAGCATCCTTACCGGACTCTTCCAGGCCATCGCCATGACAAGCGGCGGAGGAGCGTGGGACAACGCCAAGAAATCCTTTGAAGAGGGCGTTACCGACGACAAAGGTGTCATACACAAGAAGGGGAGCGATGGACACAAAGCCTCTGTCACGGGCGATACGGTCGGCGATCCTTACAAGGACACCGCAGGACCGGCGATCAACCCGATGATCAAGGTCATCAATATCGTTGCACTTCTGATCGTTCCGCTTATGAAGTAATCAGCATTACATACTGGGAAAAGCCGATCCCGGGGCATCGGGATCGGCTTTTTTGTTATAATTACCAAGATGCAGTTTTTTCATATGACCTCCCCGGTTAAACCTGTTCATTGGCATGGGGTTCCACGGACTATATTGCGAGTTTTTTGAAAGGATGTAGCAATGGCTATCGACGAAAAAGAATTCAATAAAAAAATGGAAGAAGTGAAGAGTAAGCTTAAAAAGAGCGTTATTGTACCTCAGCAGCTTACAGGCAGTGACAGGATGCATTTTAAATGCTACCCAGGTATTGGATGTTTTACCAAATGCTGCAGCGGCATAAGAATAAATCTTACTCCCTATGACATTTACAGGCTGAAGAAGAGGCTCGGCATGTCTTACCACGACTTTCTCATGGAATATACCGTCCCGAGGTCTATCGATGGAACGCCGCTGCCGATCGTTGTTCTTAAACTGAAAGACGATGAGCCAAAGTCCTGTCCCTTTGTTACCCCTGAGGGGTGCACTGTCTATAGCGATCGGCCGGTAACATGCCGCTACTATCCGATCGGCATGGCGATTATGAAAAAACATGATAAAAAGACCGGGCAGGATTTTTTTATCAAGATAAAGGAAGACCATTGCCTGGGGCATAAAGAAAACACGGAATGGACAATCGACGAGTGGCGGGCTGACCAGGAGGCCGATCTATACGATGAGATGAACAATGACTGGATGGAGGTCGTTCTGAAGGCAAAATCTCTCGGAATGGTAGAGTTCGGTCAGAAATCTCTCGACCTTTTTTTTATGGTGAGCTCCAACCTGGACATGTTCAGGGACTTTGCCTTTAATAGTAATTTCCTCGATGCCTATGAGATCTCTCCGGCAGTTGTCGAGAAAATCAAAGATGATGAACTGGAACTCCTTAAATTCTCGCTTAAGTGGCTCAGATTCACAATGTTTGGCGAGGGCGATTTCAAGGTCAAAGACGAGGCTCGACGCAGGGCAAAGGAGCGGCAGAAGGCAGCGGCAATGGAGAAGGCGAGACTGAAAGAAGAGCGCGCAAAGAAGGCTCTTTCAAAAACACCGGAAGAAGTGATGAGAGAGGCCGACCTGGAGGAAGAGTAAGATTGCGGGCGGTGCCTTTTCGCTCTGTCATTTCCGCGGAGGCGCCGGTTTTTTTGAATATTGTTTTTCTACTTCTGTCAAAATATCTTCCTTCAGCTTCATGAGCTCCTCTTTAAATAAGTCATTGGCCAGAATTTCTTTAGGAATATCGCTAAACCGCTCACTTATTGCCTCCCTCAGAATCTCGCCTCCTTGTCTGACCTGTTGGTCGATTGCGGTCTGGGTATTAACTGTGGCCTGTATAAGCGATGTCATTATGTCGTTATTGGCGGCAAGTTTTTGATCTATCGACGAAAGAACAATGAGCAGTTGGTCAAGCCTATCGACCGTCTGCTTGGCGGAAAGTGCAGATAGCTGGGACAGGCCGTAGACTTGTCCGTCACAGACGCCAGCAAGAGCGACATCGGTAGGAGGTATCCATCTGCCGACGCAAATCTGAGGACCTCTCTCACTTGTGATAAAAGTATAGCCTTCCCCTGACTGCCCTTGAGCCGACGAAGCCCCGATAATACAAAACATTAGCCAGAAGGCAGCGATGCAAATTAGCTTTTTCATGTCTCCTCCGCTTTCATAATCTTTTAAAATCCTATTTTAGCCGCTAGTTATTTCATACCACTAAAGAGGGGTCTTGTCATCATTTCCTTCATGCATAGCGAATGAATAGAACGCATACTGCTAAGACGGGAATACCGGCTTTATCTTCCGCCAGTCATAAGTGATATGCTTTAAGTGAGAAATGATGGAAAGGACGAAGGATGAATCTGCAGCTACGCGTTACATCACGATCTTTATGTGCGGCGATGTTATGACAGGCAGGGGCATTGACCAGATAATGCCCCACCCCAGCGTTCCCCATATTTACGAAACTTATATGAAAGACGCTCAAGGATATGTGGAGCTGGCCGAACAGACCAAAGGTCCAATTCCGAGGCCGGTCGACTTCCCTTATATATGGGGAGACGCGCTCTATGAACTCCGCCAGATGGCTCCTGATGTGAAGGTCATCAACCTTGAGACGGCAGTAACAAAGAGTGAAGATTATCAGGACAAGGGCATCAACTACCGAATGAATCCGGAAAACATCCAGTGCATCACGACAGCCGGGATAGATTGCTGCACCCTCGCCAACAATCATGTGCTTGACTGGGGACATTCGGGGCTGATCGAGACACTTGACACATCGAAAAAGGCCGGGCTGAAAAGTGCAGGAGCCGGTATCGATCAGGAGGAGGCCCAGACACCGGCAGTAATCGATGTGCAGGGGAAGGGCCGTATTGTTGTCTTTTCTTTCGGGACGACATCAAGCGGCATCCCTGCGCACTGGGCAGCGGCTCCAGAGAGGCCAGGAGTGGATTTACTTAAAGACTTTTCTGAAAAAACCGCGCGTGACATTGCCGGAAGGATTCTTTCGATAAAGCAGCCTGACGACATCATAATTGCCTCTATCCACTGGGGAGGCAACTGGGGGTTTGTCATTGACAATGAGCAAAGAGACTTTGGGCATATTCTCATTGACGAAGCGGGTGTCGACATAATCCACGGTCATTCCTCTCACCACGTGAAAGGAATAGAAGTGTACCGGCAGAAACTCATTCTCTATGGCTGTGGAGATTTACTCAACGATTACGAGGGCATTACCGGCCTTGAGCATTACAGGGGTGATCTGGGATTGATGTATCTTGCCACAGTGGCTCCATCCGACGGACGAATGATCTCTCTTAAGATGACGCCTACCAAGATTAAACACTTCAAAATAAATCGTGCATCGGAAGAAGATTCCAAGTGGCTGAAAGAAGTGCTCAACAGAGAGGGTGAAAGATTTGGGACCAAAGCTGAAATTGATAAAGACAGACGTTTAACCCTTCTTTTTAACCATAGCAAACACTGATAAATGCTGTCTCTCGTTTGGACCCTGCTTGGCACTCAATTTTTGCTATAATTTAGCACATTATTAAGTTTTCTCGACGCACGAATGGAGATCGCCGATCCAAAAATGAATTTATCGACTCCCACATACAGCCGCTATGCCCTTAGTCTTCTGTTTGTGGTCAACATGCTTAATTACATCGACCGGCAGGTACTTTTCGCTGTTTTTCCACTGATAAAAACTGAACTTAGTCTTTCGGATGCTGCATTGGGGCTTCTTGGCAGCTCATTTATGGTGTCATATATGGTTTCGGCCCCGGTGCTGGGATGGCTGGGCGATCGCTACGGGCGTGTTAGGCTCGCTGGCTTGGGCCTTTCGCTATGGAGTATCGCTACGGCTGTAACGGGACTGGCAGGACGCTATAGTACGCTCTTATTCAGCCGAGCAACGGTGGGAATAGGCGAAGCGAGTTTCGGGACAGTCTCCCCCGGACTGATTTCTGATTTCTTTTCAAAGGAGCAGCGCGGTCGTGTGCTGTCTTTTTTTTATCTGGCAATACCTGTGGGCAGCGCCCTTGGCTATGTCGTGGGCGGCGTTATCGGGCAGACTTTTGGGTGGCACTTTGCATTTTTCCTGGCTGCCGTGCCGGGGCTCATTCTTACCGTTCCTATTCTTCGCCTGCGTGAGCCGCAACGCGGGGCCACCGAGAAAAGTTTTAGTACTGCTTATCCGCGGATAGAAGACTACCTATCGCTTTTTAGAAATCGTTCCTTTGTAATGACCACATTGGCCATGGCTGCCATGACCTTTGCTTTAGGCGGATTGGCCCAGTGGGTTCCGACGTTTCTCTACAGGATTCACGGGCAGAATGTTGCCACAGGCAACATGCTTTTTGGCTCTATAACGATCATATCTGGCATTACCGGCACGCTTAGCGGCGGATGGCTCGGCGACAGATTCCAAAGAAGAAGCGGGAAAGGATATTTGATGGTATCCGGGGCCGGGTTTCTTGCCGGGACGCCTTTTGCGGTATACGCCATTACATCTTCTTCACTCACCGGCTGCTTGACGGCAATCTTTATTGCTGAGTTCCTTCTCTTCCTTAACACCGGGCCGCTCAATACCACAATTGTCAATGTGACGAATCCCTCTGTGCGGGCCATGGCTTTTGCCGTCAACATTTTTTTTATCCATGCACTGGGGGACGCGGTTTCTCCTGCAATTCTTGGCCAGCTGTCCGATGTCTGGGGACTAAGGAAAGCCCTTCTTATAACACCCGGAGTGATACTTCTGGCTGCTGCACTGTCATTTCTTTGTGCTCGCTTCATCGAGGAGGATACAAGGGCAGAGAAGATCATAACTAAACTAATATAGTTCGTGGATGCAGTGCTGTTATAATATATCCGGGTGTATCATAATGGTCAGGAAAATTATAAGGTAGATGTATGAGCAGCGGCGAGCTTGTAATCATTTTTATAGTGGCGTTTCTTGTATTCGGTCCGGAAAGACTCCCGGAATTAGCGCGGAAGCTAGGCAAATGGCTGTTTGAGATAAAGAGGGCCGCACAGGATGTCAAGGTCCATATGGAAACGGAAATCGCCTCGTCCGAAAAAGAAGTAAAGGAGAAAGAAACGCCGGGAGAACCGTATCCTCAAGTGAACTCGGCTGATAAGCCTGACGACAATAACAAGTAAAGTTTATATCGAATAAATTACTTCATTTTCAGGAAGTTCTTTAGAAGGTCTTTGCCGGCCAGGGTCAAAATTGACTCGGGATGGAACTGAACTCCCTCTATGACAAAATCCTTATGTCTGACCCCCATAATCTCACCCTGTTCTGTCCAGGCTGTAATTTCAAGACAATCCGGCATCGATTCCCTCCGTATAAGAAGTGAATGATACCTTGTTGCTTCAAATGGGTTCGGAAGGTCGTCAAACAATTTCTTCCCGTCATGGTGGATAAGCGAGGTCTTCCCATGCATGAGCCTTGGAGCGCGTATTATCTCACCTCCGAAGGCAGCTCCTATGGACTGATGACCCAGGCAGACGCCCAAGATAGGAAGCCTGCCTGCAAAGTGCCGTATCGTCTCGACCGATATGCCAGCCTCTTTGGGTGTGCAAGGTCCGGGTGATATCACAATCTTCTGGGGAGACATATCCTCTATTTCTTTTATGGTTATCCTGTTGTTCCTGAAGACCCTGATATCTTCTCCCAGCTCACCCAGATATTGCACCAGGTTGTATGTGAACGAGTCGTAATTATCAATCATCAAGAGCATGCTGTTTCCCTTTTATAGTCCTTGGATTAGCTTATATTGTTAAAGATTCAAGATGCACTTGTAGGGCACGCTGCATAAGATTGTCATAATCCATTCTCTGCCATGTCTACAGCAGTCATCATTCCTTTTGCTTTGTTGACTGTCTCTGTGTATTCTCTTTCAGGTTCAGAGTCTGCAACTATACCCGCTCCCGCCTGAACATAGACCTTCCCGTCTTTTACGATTAGCGTCCTTATCGTAATGCAGGTATCCATATTGCCGGAGTAACTGAAATACCCGACAGCGCCTGCGTATGGGCCCCTTCTGGTTGGTTCAAGTTCCTCGATGATCTCCATCGCCCTCACCTTCGGAGCTCCCGACACCGTTCCAGCCGGAAAGCATGCGGCCAGAACGTCGAATGCATCAAGGCCCTCTTTCAAATCTCCTTCCACATTTGACACGAGATGCATGACGTGACTATACCGTTCGACTTTCATCAATTCAGTAACCTTGACTGACCCGATTGTTGCCACTCTCCCGACGTCGTTTCTGCCAAGATCCACAAGCATTATATGCTCGGCGATCTCCTTGGGGTCATTCCTTAATTCCTCCTCGAGTGCCCCGTCAGCTGAATCGGTTTTGCCTCTTTTTCTGGTGCCTGCGATCGGTCGCAGGACGATCTTGCCGTCTTCGAATCGAACGAGTATTTCGGGTGACGAGCCGACTATCTTGGCATCTCCGATATCGAGATAATACATGTAGGGCGAAGGATTGACGACACGGAGCGCCCGGTAGATGTGAAAAGGATGACAGGTTGCCTCCCGCTCGAACCTCTGGGAAAGAACCACCTGAACGATATCTCCTGCCATGACATATTCTTTCGACTTTTCAACAGCAGACAGAAAATTTTCTTTTGTGAAGTTGGACAGGATGCCGTTTGACTTTACTGAAGAGTGCGCGTCTTCTATTACGAGAGGCGCTCTTAATTTTGCTATGATATCATTAATTTTCTGCGTTGCCTCGTGATATGCCTCATCAGGGGAATTGTCTTCTATATGTGCGTTCGACAGAACCTTTATCTTTTGTTTGAGGCTGTCGAAGATGAGCATTGTGTCTGTCAGCATGAAAAAGAAGTCCGGCAGTCCCAGACGCTCCTTATTGACTTCCTGAACAGGTTCGAAGAACTGCACCATGTCATAGCCCATATAGCCGACAAGCCCGCCGAAAAACCTCGGCAGGTCTCTGATCTCAACAGGCCTGTACCTCGATATCTCCTTTTTTATAACATCAACAGGATTGTTTGACTCAATTACCAAGGGGAGAGTTTTACCGTTAATTATTTCGACAGTTTTACCGTTACCCCTTATAATCTTGGACGGTCTGGACCCTAGAAAAGAATATCGTGCCCACTTTTCGCCGCCCTCCACGCTCTCAAGAAGAAATGCAGGCGTGCCGCCAAGCTTCAAAAATGCGGTGACCGGCGTGTCTGTATCAGCAAGTATCTCTTTGTAAACGGGAATGAGATTTCCCTTGCCGGCTAATTCCCTGAATTCTGTTAAACTGGGGTAAAACATATTGACAAAAATCCCTTGTTAAATTTATATTTTATGTCTTATAATTATATCCTATCGGTTGCCGATAAGTTAAGCGATATCCTGATAACGCAATGATATTATGTGCTTCTCGATAGCATGAAATGCGGGAATAGCTCAGTTGGTAGAGCACAACCTTGCCAAGGTTGGGGTCGCGGGTTCGAATCCCGTTTCCCGCTCCAGAAAATGCAGTGAATAGTGAATAGTCTTCAGTGAAGAGCACGTTAACTACTGTTAAAGAATAAGCCAATTCACCCTTCACGATTCACTTTTTGCGGATTATATCTTAAAAGGCGGCGTACCCAAGTGGCTAAGGGAGAGGTCTGCAAAACCTTTATGCAGCGGTTCAAATCCGCTCGCCGCCTCCAATCTCCATGACTTCATGATCTTTTTGAATTCAATCTATTTCGACAGCCCCGCGCGTTTTTCCAGAAAGGGCTTGCATGCGGATTGCCGAAAAAATACGTTTCGACTATCATATATAAAGGATATTAGGTGGCATGGGAACCGGCGCTTCAGCAGACAATTTCTTTCAGGAAGAAGTATCTTCGATGTTTCAGGCAGTATATAACTCAAAAGCAATGTCGCAAGTTATCGACCTTTTGATCAGGTCTGCCTTTTGGGCAGTGCTTTTGTTGTTGTTTCTTCCTCCGAATTTGGCTTTAGGGTCCGACGGAAAGGAATTTTTCAAGGGTGGGAAATGCGACCTTGATGCCGGCCGTTACGAAGAAGCTGTCGAAAAACTCGTTGCTGCGGCAAAAGAATTCCCCCTCCTAGAGGACTACACACTTCTTTATCTGTCAACCGCTTATCACGAACTTGGAGATCATAAAAAATCTTTGGATGCGGTCCTGGCATTGATTCATAAATATCCCCAGTCCCCTCTTATAAAGAAGGCAAGATCGATCGAAATCAGGGAGGCGAAGGAGAATGAGGGAGAAAGAATCCTTCAGATAATGGATTCCTATGTAAGAGACTATCCAGAGGATGAGGAGATGAATTTTGCATATGGCCTTTTACTTAAGCAATCCGGAGACGTCAAGCGGGCAAAAGCGGTATTTAAAAAGATCTACATTTTAGCGGGTCCGCTTTCGAAGGCCGCATATGCGGAGCTGAAGCCCTCAGAGGTGAATTCATCGGACATTGTGGAAAGAGCGGCCAATCTTATGAAGAGGAACGAGTTTAAGGAAGCAGAGCATGAGTTGAGAAAGACGCTTCCGTCGTGCGATGCAAAGAACAGGGAAGAAATCCTCAGAAATATAGGGCTTTCTCTCTTCAGGCAAAAGCAGTATAAGGAGGCGGCTGAGATTTATAAAACTGCAAACGATGTTTTCTTTAAGGCGCGTTCCCTGTACCGCGCCGGCGATAAACAGGGATTTGAGTCGGCGCTGAGAGAACTGCGGGCCAAGAAAGATAAGAGGGCGGGCGGACTGCTCCTTGCCGTTGCTTCAGATAGGCGAAAAGATGGTGACTGTGAAGGGGCGCTGGAAATCTATGCCGAGGTCTCATCGGGATACCCGGCTGATGCCGAAGAGGCGATGTGGGGGATGGGCTGGACTTATTACAGAACTGCGGACTATGAAAAGTCTGCCGGGATATTCGGCAAGCTGTATGCGAAATATGAAGATCCAAAGTATCTATACTGGCAGGCCAGAAGCACAGAGGCGGCCGGAAAAGACGCAAAAGAGCTTTACAGCTTATTGTCAAAATATGAAAATAATTTTTATGCGGGGCTTTCCGCTGCCAAGGGGAAGATAAAAGCCGTGAGTCTTGCATACCCGGATGCCCCTTTGGAAGTGGACAACGGCGCGCAACGGCAATTCGAGAGGGTGGACGCGCTTTTTTCCCTGGGCATGACGAGGGAAGCGAGCGCGGAATTGCAGTGGATATCCAGAAAGATCGAAACGCCGCTGATGCTGGCGGCTACCGCTTCCCGGTTTCAGAAGATCGGAGATTATAAACGCGCAGTGACCCTGGCTACAAGAATGCCCTACTCGGAGAAACTGCACGGGTTTTGGTATCCGCTGGCCTTCTGGGATGACGTCGAGAAGGTATCGAGTAAGCATGACATCGACCCTATGATCGCGCTGTCGGTGATTAGGGAAGAGAGCCGGTTCGACCCGGATGCGAGGTCAGTGGCGGGTGCGCGCGGACTGATGCAGCTTATGCCCCATACTGCCTATCGGCTCGACAAGGATATTAATCTCGGCATTAGCAGGGATTCTCAGTTAAACGATGTGAAAAAGAATATAAATCTCGGCGTTTATTATCTGAAGACGCTGTTCAGAGAATTCAGGTCTCTGCCTTATGTACTTGCCGCCTATAACGCAGGAGAGGCCATGGTAAGGAAATGGCAACAGCGGGACAACAACATTGCAGTTGATGAGTTTATCGAGGAAATTCCTTACTCCGAAACGAGAAACTACGTCAAGAAGGTCGTCAATTCCTTTTTTCAATATAAGAGGCTCTCTCCATCCGAAGCCGTTTCCGCAAGTCTCCTTCTGGGAAGTCTTTAGTCTGGCATTGTGCCTGCCTTTCTCCTTTGTGGGGAACTTATTTCCTTTGAAACATTTAAGTCAGTTTTTGTATTCTAAAGTGATAATTATCTTTGCAAACAGGAGGCGTCTGAATGGACATAAAGGGATTTGTTTTGGCTAAGGCGAAAGAGGCCAGAGAAGGGGCACGTTCTTTAGGGAAGGCCTCATCAAAACAAAAAAATATCGCACTCATAAAGATGGCTGAGGCTCTCAAGAAAAGGGAGAAGGAGCTGATAAAGGAAAATGCCAAAGATATCTCCTTTGCCGTTAAAAAAGGCCTATCAAAGTCTATGATCGACAGGCTTACCCTTACGGGTAAGCGCATAAACGAGATGGCGCAGGGGCTTGTGGAAGTCGCTGCATTGCCTGATCCTGTCGGTGAGGTTGTGAGGATGTGGCAGCGGCCTAATGGCATGACGGTCGGAAAGATGCGCGTACCCATAGGCGTGATAGGCATAATCTACGAGTCGAGACCTAATGTTACGGCTGACGCAACGAGCCTCTGCCTTAAGGCAGGCAATGCAGTAGTCCTTCGTGGCGGTTCTGAGGCTATCAATTCCAACAGGGCGATCGTAAAGATATTGCGGGATGTGGCAAAAAAAGAGGGATTGCACGAGGGCGTAGTGACTTTCATCGACATCCCTGACAGGGAAGCGGTAATGGAGATGCTCAAACTGGAAGGGATAGTGGACCTCATTATACCGCGCGGGGGGGAGGGTCTTATAAGGGCAGTTACCGAGAATTCAAGGATACCCGTCCTGAAGCATTACAAGGGCGTCTGTCATGTCTTTGTCGACAGGGATGCGGACCTTCAGATGGCCCAGGATATATGTTTTAACGCCAAAGTACAGAGGCCCGGGACGTGCAATGCGATGGAGACGATGCTCATCGATAAAAAGATTGCGAAGAACTTTCTGCCGGATATGGCGGCAAGGTTTAATAAGGCCGGAGTCATAATGAAGGGATGTCCCGAGACAAGAAAGATATTGCGGGATATCGACAGCGTGAAAGAGGAGGACTACTATAATGAATATCTCGATCTTGTCCTCAATGTCAGGATAGTCAGGGATATCGATGAGGCGATGGAGCATATTGCCAAATACAGTTCGGCCCATTCCGACTCAATTGTAACAAGGGACTATGCAAAGGGGATGCGGTTCCTCCGAGAGGTGGATTCCTCTGCAGTATTTATAAACGCTTCGACGCGTCTCAATGATGGATATCAGTTCGGCCTCGGGGCTGAGATAGGCATTTCAACCGACAAGATCCATGCCAGAGGGCCTATGGGGCTTGAGGAATTGACCTGCACCAAGTTCATTGTCTTAGGAAACGGACAGATTAGAGAGTAGAGCGGCCTTGAGAATCGGAGTCTTCGGCGGTACTTTTAATCCTATCCATTACGGACATCTCAGGGCAGCGGAAGAGGTGAAGGAGGCACTGACCTTCGACAAGGTTCTCTTCGTCCCCTCAGGAACCCCTCCTCTTAAGACGGAAGACCTTGCAGATTCTCTCGACCGTTTCGAGATGGCGAGACTTGCGATGGCCGGAAACAGGGCCTTTGAAGTCCTCGATATAGAGTGCAGGAAACCTCAGAAGTCTTACACAGTGGAGACTATGGAGGCGCTCCTTAAATTATATGGCCATGCCGAACTATTCTTTATGCTCGGCATCGATGCTTTTTTGGACATCCCAAACTGGTGGATGCCCGAGAAACTGGTGTCACTTGTCAATTTCGCAGTGCTGGCCAGGCCCGGATGTCGCTTAGTCGACCTGCTGGAATCGCCGTATATTGATGTTGAAAGGTCGAATCTGGAGCTGCTTGAAAAAGACAGCAGAGAAATATTAAGCCTCAAATTAAAGTCGCTCAGAGAGGCTTACCTTGTCAAGATTACTCCCCTGGATATCTCATCTTCGGATATAAGAAGGCTCCACAGGGCAGGGCAGAGCATAAAATATCTGTTGCCAGAGAACGTTGAATCATTTATAATTTCTCATAAGTTATATTTACCCGTTATGTGAAGACGGGAATTGAAGCGAAAGGCAGGGAAGACCTTTAAAAAGTAGAGAATTAGCCATCAGGGCAGCAGAAGCGGCCTTGAAAAAAAAGGCCGTCAATCCGGTTGTTCTTGATCTTGCCGGACTCACCGTCATCGCCGATTATTTCGTAATTTGCTCCGGGGAAAGCACCACTCATGTGAAGGCCGTTGCTGAATTCATCGAACAGGAATTTTCCGGCAGGGGGCAGAAGCTTTTGGGAATGGAGGGGCTCGATTACGGTCACTGGGTCCTCCTGGATTATGGCGACGTTGTAGTGCACGTCTTTGAAAAGGAGACCAGGGAATATTACGCACTGGAGAAACTCTGGATGGATGCAAAGACGCTGGAGATAAATGAAGATAAGATTGGTGTGGGTGGGAAGGACAAAAGAGCGCTTCATCGATGAGGGGATCAAGAAATACTTAAGGTTGATTAAACCCTTCGGGCATGTGAGTGTTGTGGAGATAAAGGAAGAGAAGGGAAAGGATACTCAGCGGATGGTCGAAACAGAAAGTCAGAGGATATCAAAGCTCCGAATGCCCTACGTCCTTCTAGATGAGAAAGGGAAAGGCTTTTCTTCCGTCGAATTTGCTGATTTTATTGCCGGGCACTCGCCTATGATGACTTTTGTTATAGGTGGTGCATACGGCGTCTCGGAAGGTGTTCGTGATGCGGCCGAATCCAAATTGGCACTCTCGAAGATGACTCTTACCCACGAGATGGCAAGATTGTTCCTCGTGGAGCAGATTTACAGGGCATTTACGATAATGCACAAGCGGGGATACCATCACTGATGGGCAAACTGTCGGCATTCATACTGGTGCTTTTTCTTGCGGGGCTTTCGCTTTTTGCGATTTACAACAAGGAAACGATAACAGTAACTATTCCTTTTAGCGCTGCCTACGAGGTTCCTAAGTTCTCGCTGGTGCTTTTTTCCATTGCGGTAGGGGTGTTGGTTTCTCTAATTTTTTTCGCTGTCAGGGACACAAAGAGGTTCATCGACAACTGGCAATATCAGAAGAAGCAGAGGCAGGATATAAAGGTTCAGGGGCTGTATTCCAAGGCTGTTAACGCGATCCTCGCTCATAACGAGGAGGCAGCCAGAGAGGCCCTTGAGGGTATCCTTGCCGAGGAGCCGGACCACATCGACGCGCTTCTCAGGCTGGGAGATATATACGCAGCCCAGGAAGATTCCCAGAAGGCAAATTCATACTATCAGAAGGCAAAGATGATTGACCCAAAAAATCTCGAAACGCTTTTTGCGATTGAGAGGCTTTTAGAAAATACAATGAGGTGGTCTGATGCCTTGAAATATATCGACGATATTCTCGAAATCGATGACGAGAACCTCTCTGCCATGTACAGAAAGCGCGATATCCTTGAAAAACAGGGGAGATGGGACGATCTTGTTTATCTTCAAAAGTCGATCCTGAAGAATGAACACACTGAAAAGGACAAGCGGCGCGAACAACGGAACCTTATTGGCTACAAATATGAGTATGGGCGACACAGTCTTGAGACCAGCCAGTTGGAAAAGGCAAAGAAGGCTTTTAAGACAGTTCTTCGGATCGACAAAGATTTTGTTCCTGCTACTTTGGGACTTGCCGAAGTTATGCTGAGGGAGGGAGAAAGCGAGGAAGCAGTCAACCTCCTCGAGAAGGCCTATGCGAACAGTTCTTCAAAGATCATACTAGCAAGGCTTGAGGACCTGCTCATAAGCCTCGGTGAGCCCGCGAGACTCATAACTATTTACAAAGAGGGTATATCGAGAAATCCGGATGATCCCGTGACGAAATTCTTCCTGGGAAAACTATATTACAGACTGGAGATGATAGATGACGCGTTCGAGACCCTTTTCGGCATGGACACGCTAGGTATGGCCTATCCTGAACTTCATCAATTGCTCGGCAATATCTATCTGAGAAGAAACCAGCCTGAGAAGGCCGTAATTGAATACCGGATGGTTATAAATGCCAGAAAGCCCCTGATGTTTGCCTATTGCTGCGGCAAGTGCAGATCCAGCTCGGCTGAGTGGTCCGGAAGGTGCTCCGTGTGTAAACAATGGGATACCTATCAATTTAATCTCGAAGGCATGTGTGCACCGACGCAAGCGGGGCTGACCGTCGGCAGGTGAAAGAAACAGCCCTAAGGACGTTTGTTTCATTCCTCGATTCCGAACTTGCCCTTTCTGAATTTCCCAAAGATGAGAGCATAAACGGTCTGCAGGTAGAGGGCCACGGCAGTGTGAGAAAAATTGGGCTTGCAGTTGATGCGTGCGGATACGTGTTTGAGACGGCTGCCGAAAGGAATATAGATTTTCTCTTTGTCCATCACGGGCTTATCTGGAGTGGCATTAGGGCTGTAAGGGGCGTAACAAAAAAAAGGCTGAAGGCCCTTCTTGATTCCGGCATCTCGCTTTACGCATGTCATCTCCCCCTCGACTGGCACCCAAAATACGGGAATAACGCTGAACTGCTGAGGGTACTTTCTATTAAGAAGATGGGTGAATTCGGCGAATATCATGGTAAGAGGATAGGATACTGGGGAAAAACCCGCGCTCCTTTGTCCACGGCTGACTTTGTAAATGTTGTGAATAAGGCTCTAGGGATCAAGTCATCATGTGTGGATTTCAGGAAGAAGGTCCGCAATGTCGGCGTAGTTTCAGGTGGCGGGTGGTCTGCGATCCATGATGCCGAAGAATTAGGTATCGATACTTTCCTCACGGGTGAACCTTCACACAGCGCATATCATCTTGCAAAGGAAATAGGCGTGAACCTTATATTCGCCGGCCATTACGCGACCGAAACGCTTGGCGTGAAGGCGGTCGGCAGGATGCTGAAGAAGAAGTTCGGACTCCCCGTGGAGTTCATCGACTATCCTACAGGCTTATAAGAAGCGCTATTTGTCGGCGATACCGCTAAAGACCCGTCTAACAACCTTTAGTATCTCATTATGGACGCGGATGTTGCCTGCAATGATATTCCCGGTCAATAAATAGTCGTTGCCGCCTGCAAAGTCAGTAATCGCCCCTCCGGCCTCGGTAATAAGGATACTGCCTGCTGCAACGTCCCACGGGCTGAGGGCGAGTTCAAAGAAGCCTTCGAATCGGCCCGCCGCGACATATGCCAGATCGATCGCTGCTGAGCCGGCGCGGCGTATATCGCTCACACCGAGAAAGATCTCTTTGAATGCTCTCAGATAATGATCGATCATGCCCTTTGCGCGGAAAGGAAAGCCGGTAGCTATCAGACTCCTTTGGAGGGTATTTACCTCTGAGACGGAAATCTTCTTATTGTTCAAAAAGGAGCCGTTGCCCTTTACCGCATGGAAGAGTTCGTCCTTCAGGGGATCGAAGACCACGCCTAAAACGACCTCGCTCTGATACGCAAGGGCGATCGAAACCGAGAACATAGGATAACTGTGGATATAATTTGTTGTGCCGTCCAAGGGGTCTATGATCCAGCGGTAATTCCCTGTGTCTTCCTCCTTAAGCGTCTCTTCTGTCAGGAAACGGTGCGAAGGGAACTTTTCCCGGATTGTCTGCATGATTACTGCCTCTGACCATCTGTCGACTTTTGTTACAAAATCAAATGCCTGCTTTGTCTGCACGTCCTCCTTTGACAAATGGCCGAGATTATTAGTTATGATATCGCCTGCAAGCCGCGCCGCAGAAACGGCTGTAACAAGAAACTTGTTCATAAGATCAGGGTTCATAAACCGTTACATCCTTGTCCTGACTTTCTTTGTCTTGCCGCCTCATAAATGCAGACAGCCGCGGCCATGGCGACGTTGATGCTTTCTGCCTTTCCGTAAATCGGTATCTTAAGAGAAAGGTCTGCTGCTTTCCTAATAACGCTGCTGATGCCCTGGGCTTCGTTGCCGAATACAAGAGCCACAGGGCCGTCAAGTTTAGCATCAAATACAGAAAGGGCTGAGTCTCTTGATGTCACGGTCAACATAATCCCCCTGTCATGAAGCCACTTCACGAAAGTTTCCGATCTTGCACGCACGACCGGGATATGGAAAATGCTTCCAGCCGTAGCCCTGACGGCCTTGGAGATAAGAATATCGCATGTCTCTTCCAGAAGTATTACGGCATCCGCGCCTGCGGCATCGGATATCCTTGCAATCGTCCCGAGATTGCCGGGCTCCCGCACACCATCGGCAACGGCATAGAGAGGATTCTGCAGCGCTGGAAGGCTTTCAAGTGAGGATAGCTCATAGGAAACAACCGCTATTATTCCCTGAGGCGTTTCTGTATCACTTATCTTTCTGAGGAGGGGTTCGGCGATTTCAATGATGCTTACGCCCTTTTTAGCAAGCGTTTTTAGGATCGCCCGCCCCTCTTTCCCGGTTCCGAAATGGTTCGTAAAAAAGATCTCATGTATTTTCACTCCTGCCGAGAGCGCTGTTTCGATAACGCGCATGCCTTCGATAACTATAAGGTTTTCTCCCTCTGCATGTCTTCTCTCCCGCAACCGTATGGCCTCTTTTATACGGGGGTTGGCTGCACTGGTGATTTTTAGGAATTCCATGACAGTTTTAACTTTACC
Organism: Candidatus Sulfobium mesophilum; assembly: GCA_900302705.1. Lineage (GTDB taxonomy): Bacteria > Nitrospirota > Thermodesulfovibrionia > Thermodesulfovibrionales > UBA6898 > Sulfobium > Sulfobium mesophilum. Next base: position 67,288 of record OUUY01000075.1, on the reverse strand, counting down.
AGAAACGGGGTTTGGTTGCTACAAAGGCCGTAAGACAGCGTAAAATTGACTAATGGGGAAGTATTATTTTAAATTAAATACTACGCGAGGAGGGGAATTTGGGCACTTTTATAGAAGATATAAGCACAACACGGAAACGTCTAAAAATCGAAATTCCGACTGACATTATAGAGAAGGAATACTCTGAATCTCTGGACAAGGTGAGACAGAGATCCCGTATTCCCGGATTCAGGGCCGGCAAGGCCCCTCTTACTCTTATAGAAAAGAAATTCGGAAATGATGTGAAGGCCGACATTATAGACAGACTGGTGCCCCAGTATTACTCAAAGGCAATTAAGGAAGCGGGCTTTGTGCCGGTGACCCTTCCCCAGTTTGAAGGCACGCTTGATCTCAAAAGGCATGAACCCCTTTCTTTTGCCTTTACCGTAGAAGTGAGGCCCAAGGTCGGGGATCTGAGCTATGTCGGATTAAAAGTCGAAGATATACCTGTAGACGTCGAAGAAAAAGAGATAGAAGACACAATCAAGGGACTTCAGGAAGGTAGAGCGATGTTCGAGGTTGTGGAAAGGGAGATCAGGGAGGACGACCTCATAATTATAGATTACGTCAAGCTTGATGCGATCGGCGAGAAGGAACTCTCTTCCGCTAAAGACCAGGTCATGAACCTGGGAAATAATTTAACGCCAAAAGGTATCCTTGACGAATTGCTCGGGAAGAAGAAGGGCGATGTGGTCGAGATCGTCCTGCCGGCTGTTGAAGGCGGCGAGGTGGATGAAAACGCACAGGGAAACCGCCTCAGGATAACGGTAAAAGAATTGAAAGAGAAGAAGCTTCCGCTGATAGATGATGAGCTTGCTAAAGATTTTGGCCACGACTCACTCGATTCTCTCAGAGGGAAGGTCCGGGACGGCATTCTCAAGGCCAAAAAGGAAAAGGCAGCTGGAGAGCAAAAGACAAAATTGCTTGAGGCGCTGGTTAAAGCCCATGAATTCGATATCCCAGAGACGATGCTCGAACATGAACTCCATACAATGGTGGTGAATGAGAAACACAGGAAAAGCCCGCAAGTGGGGCAGGCGACGGCTGGGGAGACTTCATCTGGCGATGACGAGAAGCTTGCCGTGGAACTGAGGCCGAAGGCTGTCCATAACGTGAAGGCCACGATACTCCTTGATATGATCGCGGAAAAAGAGGGAGTATCTGTAACCGAGGAGGAACTTAAGGCCAGAATATCTATGCTTGCGCGGCATCTTCAGACAACGCCGGAGGCGGTGATAAATCTCTTCATGACAAAAGATGAGTCCCTCGAAGGGCTGAAACATTCAATCAGAGACGAGAAGGTGCTGGATCTTATATTGTCGAAAGCGGAAATTACAAAAGGAGCCTGACATATTATGAGCGTTATACCTATAGTCATTGAACAGACCGGCAGATCTGAACGGGCCTATGACATATATTCCAGGCTGCTCAAGGACAGAATCATCTTTCTTGGCAGCGCTATTGATGACAATATCGCAAACACTGTCATTGCGCAGATACTCTTTCTTCAGACCGAGGACCCCGACAAGGATATACATATCTATGTAAACTCTCCGGGGGGGGTGGTATCTTCAGGGCTTGCGATTTACGATACCATGCAGTATGTAAAGCCCGATATAGCCACCTATTGTGTTGGACAGGCGGCAAGCATGGGCGCCCTTCTCCTTGCAGCTGGAACAGCCGGGAAGAGATTTGCACTTCCCAATTCGAGGATAATGCTGCACCAGCCAATGGGCGGGTTCCAGGGACAGGCGACCGATATCGAGATCCATGCAAAAGAGATATTGAGGATGAAAGACTCCCTCAATAACATTCTTTCGTTACATACAGGGCAGCCATTTGAAAAGATACGCACTGATACTGACAGGGACTTTTTCATGTCGGGAGCAGAGGCCAAGGAGTATGGTATTGTCGACGAGGTCATTTTCAGTATGAAGAAGAAAAAAAGTTAGGCAGGGCATAACGGCGGTAGCAGCGGAGGATTAGAATGGCAAAGAAAGACGACGAAGCGCTTAAATGTTCATTTTGCGGCAAGGGGCAGGAGGAAGTAAAGAAACTCATCGCCGGTCCGACAGTATATATCTGTAACGAATGCATAGAGCTGTGCAATGAGATAATTGCAGATGAGCTATATGTGGAAACTGGCGGGGAGACGCTGCCTAAGTTACCGACCCCCAAGGAGATCCATATTGTCCTGAATGATTTCGTAGTTGGCCAGGAAAGGGCAAAAAAGATCCTCTCTGTTGCTGTCCATAATCATTACAAAAGGATTTATAACCCGGCCGAATCGGACGTTGAGCTCCAGAAGAGCAATATTCTCCTGATAGGCCCGACAGGCACCGGAAAGACCCTTCTGGCTCAGACACTGGCTAAGATATTGGACGTACCTTTCACGATAGCTGACGCGACGACTCTTACTGAGGCCGGATATGTAGGAGAGGACGTCGAGAATATTATCCTCAAGCTTCTTCAGTCGGCTGATTATGACGTCGAGAGGGCCCAGAGGGGTATAGTATATATTGACGAGATAGACAAGATCAGCAGAAAATCCGATAATCCTTCAATTACCAGAGACGTCTCCGGCGAAGGCGTGCAGCAGGCGCTTCTGAAGATAATCGAGGGCACGATTGCCAACATCCCGCCCCAGGGCGGCCGCAAGCATCCTCAGCAGGATTTTATTCAGGTAGATACTACCAATATTCTCTTCATCTGCGGAGGGGCTTTCATAGGGCTCGACGGGATAATAGAGCAGAGGACCGGAAAGAAGACCGTCGGATTCGGGACGAACGTTGTAAGCAGAAGCGAAAAGAAGATAGGAGAAATCCTGAGCGCAGCGGAGCCAGGGGATCTCATAAAATACGGCCTCATACCGGAATTTGTAGGAAGGCTACCAGTGGTAACAACGCTCGAAGAACTCGATGAGGCTGCCCTTGTAAGAATACTATCAGAACCGAAGAACGCGCTAGTTAAGCAGTATCAGAAGCTGCTGTCGTTTGATAATGTGCGACTGAAATTTACGGATGGCGCCCTGACCGCAATTTCAAAAAAAGCGGTGCTGCGCAAGTCCGGGGCAAGGGGACTTAGGGCAATACTCGAAGAAATAATGCTCGACGTCATGTATGAAATCCCTTCACAAAAGGGTGTAAAGGAATGTCTGGTGACAGAAGAGACTATAGTAAAGAGGGACAAGCCGATACTCATTTATGAAAAGCAGGCTGAATCAGCTTAAGGAAAGACGAGTGAAAGCGTTGAAAAGGAGCGGTTTAAGTCTGCTCCTTTTTTTTTGTTCTCAGTGATTTTTCAGCGGCCCCGCGCACAGCGTTTCTTATTTCAGCGTCGCTGATGGTGTTAACCAGTCCTTCGATAAAATAGGCTTCCTCTGATGATAGCTCAGGTAGTCTTGGGCTTTTTTCTTTATCCACCCTTACAGGGGAGACTTTTCCAATCCTGAAACGGACTCCCCGGATCCCGTATGCGCTTAGTTTTGCAGTTATTTGACTCTTATAAAAATTGAGCTGCTGAAGCCATACGGGGGAATCGACGTTCAGAAGCAACTCGCCATCAGACAGTCTTGACGGGGACATATGCAGTGAAAGAGTCTTGTCAAAGAGGGTGTTCCAATCAGCCCTGATACGCGAAAGGCGGACGCCGGACTCGATGCCGAGCCTTTTAACTAGCGGTTCGAGCAGGGAGCCCGCCTTTTCCATTATACGATCTTTTGAACCAGGCCTGAGCGAAGGCATCTGGTACAGACGTAAGCCCTTTTTTCTCCCTTTGCAGTAGCGATGCGAGTACTCTGCAGATTAGGCATAATCTTTCTTTTGGTCTTGTTGTTGGCGTGACTGACATTATTCCCTACTGATTTTTTCTTTCCGCATGCAACACAGCTTGCCACTTGTAGATTTCCTCCTTTCAGAATTGCAAAAAAATGGTCTTTTATGATAACATTTCGAGATCAATGATACAAGAACTAAGACCGTCCAAACATTTTACAAAGAACGTTTTCAGTCAGGTTCCGGAACAATGTCAAAAGTAAGAATATACGAATTAGCAAAGAAGCTGAATAGACACAATAAAGAGGTTCTTGACGAGCTTTTGAAACTCGGCATAGAAGGCAAGACACACTCGTCAAGCATAGAAGCTGACGTTGCCGAAAAAATAACTAAAGCGCTGACGGCCCCGCCCCCGTCTGCAACTGACGCTGTAGTGAAGAAGCCTGTTCAAAAAGCTGCAGTGAAAGCGGAAGAGAAAATGGCGGAGCCTCAGAAAGTCGCCCTGAAGCAGAAGGCCGAAGCCGGGGAGGCCTATGAAGGGAAGGTCGCTTCAGAGGCTGCAGCTGCACGTCCTGCATCTCCTAAAAAGGATCGCGCCGAGGGCCTGCAGCCGGAGCAGAAAGAAGCGCAAGGTGCTGTTGCTGAAACAGCAGAAAAAGATACTTCTGCTGGTGAAGAACCCGTGGTCCACGCTCTTCCTGCGGCCGAAACAGAGGAAGACCTGAAGTTGCCTGATAAGTTCAAGAAAGAGATAGAGGCCGAAAAGATTGAGAAGTTCAAGGCCAAACCCGGGCTGCAGCGCGCTTTCCAGGCCATCAGGAAGATAGAGCCCAAAAGATGGGATATAAAGGGTGGTAAACATAAAGGCGACAGGGGAAGGTTCGGCCAAAAGCAGGAAACGAAGGGTCAAATTCTTTCCACTATGCCCAGAAAGAAGAACCTGAAACTGAGGGAAGGGACTACTGTAAAGGAGTTTTCCGAACTTATTGGTCTGAAATTCTCAGACGTTATCAAGAAGTTTATGGAGCTTGGCTACATGCCCACTATCAACCAGCCGGTGGACTCGGATGCAGCCCTCATTGTCGCGGAGAGTTTCGGGATTAAGCTTGAACTTGCATCTGTTGAAGAAGATACGCATGTTGAGGAAATTCAGGAGGATGTTACAAAACTGACCCCGAGGGCGCCCGTGGTGACCATTATGGGCCACGTAGACCATGGCAAGACATCTCTTCTTGACGCTATCAGAGAGACAAAGGTTACTGAGACCGAGGCGGGAGGAATAACCCAGCATATCGGCGCTTATAAAGTAAATCTTAAGGGTAAGGACATTGTCTTTCTTGATACGCCTGGGCATGAGGCGTTTACTTCGATGAGGGCCAGGGGCGCAAAGGTCACAGACATTGTTGTCCTTGTCGTTGCTGCTGATGACGGGGTGATGCCACAGACGGTTGAAGCTATAAATCATGCGAAGGCTGCCAACGTACCTATTGTTGTGGCGGTGAACAAAATAGATAAACCCGAGGCAAACCCTGCTAAAGTGAAGAGCGAGCTTTCGGAGCATGGTATTATCTCGGAGGAGTGGGGAGGGCACAATATCTTCGTGGAGGTCTCGGCAAAAAAGCGTATAGGCATTGAACACGTCCTCGAAATGATACTCCTACAGGCCGAGATTATGGAACTGAAGGCAAATCCAGACAGGGAGGCCAAAGGCACGGTTATTGAGGCCAAGCTTGATAAGGGCAGAGGCCCTGTCGCCACACTTCTTGTTCAGACTGGAACTCTGAAGGTGGGAGATGCGATATTGTCCGGCGTGCATGTCGGAAAGGTGAGGGCATTGATTGACGACTCGGGCAAGAGGATCCTGACTGGAGGACCTTCGACGCCTGTCGAGGTGATCGGGTTTTCCGAAGTGCCTGCCGCCGGCGATGTATTTACAGTGGTAGAGGATGAAAAAAGGGCTCGCCAAATCGCTATGGCAAGGTTCCAAAAGCAGAGGTCGCTTGAGATCGCTAAGGCGAAAAAATTGACCCTTGATGAGCTTTATACAAAAATTAAGGAAGGACAAATAAAGGAACTCAACATCATCATAAAAGGAGATGTCCAGGGGTCTGTAGAGGCGCTTAAGGACGCCCTTGAAAATATTCACCATCCGGAAGTAAAGGTGAAGGTCATACATACCTCGGTGGGCGGCATCAACGAGTCAGACGTGATGCTCGCTACCGCATCAAACGCGATCATTATAGGTTTTAACGTGCGGCCCGAGACTAAGGCGTCGCAGACTGCTGAGAAAGAAGGGGTCGACATCAGGTTATATAACGTGATCTACGAAACTATAGAGGATGTCAAAAAAGCCCTTGAGGGCATGCTTGAGCCTACGCTCAAAGAAAAGGTGCTTGGCCGGGCGGAGGTCAGGCAACTCTTTCCTGTGTCGAGACTGGGGACGATTGCCGGTTGCTATGTCGTCGACGGATATATGTCGCGAGCGTGTGACGGCATCAGGGTCTTAAGGGACAACATAGTAGTATATGAGGGGAAGCTAAGCACTCTAAAGAGATTTAAAGACGACGTCAAAGAGGTGCAGACCGGCTATGAATGTGGAATCCTCATAGAGAATTATAACGACCTGAAAGTCGGGGATATCCTTGAAAATTATATCATCGAGAAAATAGCGGCGAAATTATAACAACGGCTTTCCATGTTCCTGCCCTCTTTCGGACATGGATTGTACAAGACGCTGCCAAGCCGAAGAAAGATTTTGAAGTAAGAATTCAAACCGGTCGCATTATTGCCAGACAGGCGGTTTTACTGAGCACATTCTCAGAATACTAAACATTTCGGGTGGAAAATGCTTCCTTACAAACGTTCAGACAGGGTCAGCGATCTTATCAGAGAAGAAGTTGCTGACATTATAATGTATAAATTAAAGGACCCCAGAATTGGGTTTGTAACGGTCACAGGCGTTGATCTCAGCGACGATCTGAAATTAGCCAAGGTATATGTAAGTATTCTAAACGAAAAAGACCGAGAACAGACACTCGAGATCCTTAATTCCTCAAAATATTTTATTCGGTCCTCACTCACGAAGAGACTCAAGATGAAATTCATCCCAAGCATCGAATTCAGGCAGGATACCTCTATAGAATACGGCTTCAAGATAGATAAATTATTGAAGGAAATCAAGGGCCCCGATGAGGATACCTAGGAATCTCCTTGCTGCGTTTAGAAGTGAGGATACTTTCCTGATGGCTGTGCACATTGACCCCGATGGGGATGCGATAGGCTCTGCTCTGGCGCTTTCGTCCGCTCTTGAGTCCATGGGGAAGAAGACATTTATTTTCAGCCGGGATCCTGTCCCCAAATATTACCGTTTTCTTCCGGGACATGACAAGTTCTCAACCAGAATAAAGGAAATCCGAAAAAAAGACCCGGTGCTCGTGCTCGTCGACTGCAACACTCCGGCAAGGGCTGCTATCGACGGGTACTCATTCAGGAAGTCATTAGTAATCGACCATCATGAGACAGAAAGAGACTTTGGAGACATAAGGTGGATCGATCACAAAGCCGCTGCTACCGGGGTCATGATATTTCATCTGCTTAAGACACTTCGCACTGCATTCACAAAAGAAATTGCCATGAATCTCTATACTGCCATCGCTGTGGACACGGGGACTTTCCGCTACAGCAATACAACTTCGGATGTCCTGCGTGTAAGCGGGGAGCTTGTGGCAATGGGTGCCGACCCGAATCTTGTTGCTGTTAATCTCTATGAGTCCTGGGAGTATAAGAGATTCAGACTTTTGGTCATGGCCCTTAATACCCTTGAAGTGAGAAACCGAATTGCTATGATCCACGTTACGCAAGATATGTTCAGGGAGACGAGGACGAGTGCTGAAGATACAGAACATTTCTCCAACTTCCCCCGTATGATCGGGTCGATCAAGATGGCTGTTTTGTTGCGGGAACTCGACAACTGGCAGTGGAAGGCAAGCCTGAGGTCCAGGGGCGGGCTAAATGTGGCCAGAATTGCCGAAAAATTCGGCGGTGGCGGGCATGAAAACGCAGCAGGCTTTAAGATAACGGCCGATCTGAAAGTTGTAAGGGAGCTTCTTTTTAAGGCGGTTGGCAGCTCAAAGAAGTAAGTGATTTATCTTCCGGTCCTCTGTTACTGAGCAACATAAGTTATGATGGACCTTATAATCAACTTAAATAAACCCGCTGGCATAACTTCTCATCAGGCAGTAGCAGCCGTTAAGCGGCTCCTTAATATCAGAAAGGCGGGGCATACGGGAACCCTCGACCCTATGGCCACAGGCGTACTTCTGGTATGTCTTAACGAAGCTACCAAAGTGACCAGATTCCTGCTAGACATGGATAAGCGATATCTTGCAAGGGTTAAACTTGGCGAAAGGACCGATACTTACGATTCGCAGGGAAATGTCATTGAACAAAGGGATGCATCTAAGCTTACTGAAGAAGATGTCGTAAGAGCTGTCAGGATGTTTGAGGGAAGCATAACCCAGAGACCACCTATGTTTTCTGCGGTAAAAGTGCAGGGCAGGAAACTTTACGAGTTTGCCAGAAGAGGCATTGAAATTGAGCGGCTGGAGCGGCATGTCAGCATATACGAGCTTAAAGTCCTCAATTTTGATTTGCCGTACGTCGATCTGGCTATATCATGTTCCAAAGGCACTTATATCAGAACCTTGTGCGATGATATCGGTAATGTTCTTGGCACAGGGGCCCATCTATATTGTCTTGAAAGGTCAGCGATAGGTCCTTTTGATGTAAAAGATTCAGCTAGGCAGGAAGAATTGGCAAAAAAGGATTTTTTTGAGGTCTTCAATAAATCTTATTGTTCGATAGACCAGGCACTTTCGGCATTAAAACAAATAGAGCTTGATGAGAGAGATTATCGGAGTGCAAAAAATGGCAGTGCGATAAAAATCAATAAAATAAATGACTTATCCAGTGGAGACTTTGTGAAATTGAAGGGTCCACTCGGGAATTTGTTCGGAATAGGTCGAATAAATTCCGATCATATACGAATCGAAAGGATATTAAATATATAAGCGCATAAAACCAAATTGTTAAACTAATTTCTAAGGGGAAAGATTGAACTATTTGATATAACAGTAATATTTTTTAAAAAAACCTTGACAATATAATTTTTTTCTGGTATTCATATCCTATGCTTTTCAAAGGGAAGGGTTCATTAGGCTTAGACCTCGGATCCAGCTATATCAAGACGATAAAGCTGAATGAATCGAAAGGTGGCTATGAACTCGACCTATTTAATCTCTACCCTCTTCCTCCGGAATTAATAGTCGACGGCTCAATCATAGATTCTATCAGGCTCGTAGATTCTATAAAAGACATGATTGGAAAGGCCGGAATAAAGACAAAGGATGCTGTTATATCTATTTCCGGGCATTCCTCGGTAATCATCAAGAGGATCTCTCTTCCGGAGATGTCTGAGGAGGACCTTTCAGAATCGATAAAATTCGAAGCCGAACAGTATGTCCCGTTCGATATTGAGGATGTTAATCTCGATTTTCAGATAATCGGGCCGAAAGAGGAACCTGGTCAGATGGACGTGATCCTCGTGGCCGTTAAGAAAGACATTATCAACGAGTATATATCGGTAATCAAGGAAGCTGGCCTCAATCCGATCATAGTTGACATTGACGCATTTGCCCTTGAAAATATGTACGGCATCAATTATGAGATAGAACCCGGGAAAAATGTTGCATTGCTAAATATCGGTGCCAGCACTATCAATATGAGCATCCTAAAGGGGGGCATATCTGTTTTCACAAGGGATAGCTCCCTTGGAAGCAACCTGCATACGGAAGCACTCCAGAGGGAATTTAACATTACCTATGAAATTGCCGAAAAACTCAAGAGAGGCGAAACGGTAGAGAATATTTCTCACGAAGATGCTGGTGCTGTTATAGAATCGGCATCCGAGGAGATACTTGGCGAGATCATCAGGTCTTTTGATTATTACAGGAGCACAACGACCCATGAGGAAATCGCTGAGGTGATATTCAGCGGAGGCTGCGCTCTTCTTAGTAATTTTTCATCCATGATTGCGGAGAAGACGGGCATCGAGACAAGGGTAGCTGAACCATTCCGGAACATAAAGATACCCAGGAAATTCGAGGGGATCAATATAGAAGAAATCGCCCCGTTAATGGCTGTTGCAGTCGGACTGGCCTTAAGAAGGCTGGGTGACCGATGATAAAAGTCAATCTTATTCCTTCAAAGAAGAGGAAAAAGGCAAAGCCTTTACCGACTTTTCTAATTGCCACCATCGGCATTGCTTTCGCTGCGGTTGCGGTGATGATCTACCTGAACTTCTTTTTTCAGGGGCGGATAAACGCAAAAAAGGCGCAGGTGGCCGAAAATGAGAAAAGGCTTGCAGAGCTGGCGCAGAAGATCAAGGCAGTTGATGATTATGAAAAACGCAACGCAGATTTCAAAAAACGCAAGGGGATTATAGAAGAACTTGGCAAGAACAAAGCGTTGCCTGTCAAATTACTTGATGAGATAAGCAGACTTTTGTCCGATGGCGTATGGCTCAATTCTTTGGATATAACGGGCGGCGGTATAACATTAGCGTGTACAGGATTCAATAATACAGACGTCGTCAATTTCGTTAACAGTCTTAAAGGGTCTAAGTTATTGACAGACGTGTATCTGCAGGAATCCGTTCAGGCTAATGTATCGGGTTTTTCCGTATATAACTTTAGAATAAGCTGCAAGGTGAAATCCTGATGGCAGTTAAACTGGATGTCAAGAATTTACCGATTTATGTAAAGGTGATCATAGCGGTGCTTCCTGCCGTGATAATATTTATTGCGGGAGGATATTTGTTGATATCGCCTAAGCAGAATGAGATCAAAAAACTGGATGCGCAGATCGACCAGCAGAACAATAAAATAGCAACCGATCAGGCCAAGGCGGCCAAACTCGAAACTCTGAAGCAGGAAAACGAAAAATTACTCATCAGATTAAACGAATTAAAGGAGCAACTTCCCGAAGAAAAAGAGATTTCGAGTCTGCTCAAACAGATCTCTGACCTATCGGTCGCAGCGGGTCTCGAAGTAAAATCCTGGAGGCCGGGTGCAAAGAAGATGCACTCGAGCGGAATCGTGTCTGAAATACCGGTTGCTGTTTCAGCGAGTGGCACATATCACGATTTTGCGGCATTTTTAAGCAGCCTGACAAGGCTTAACAGAATAGTCAATATTACAGATATAAAGATGGCTTCTCCGCAGATAAGCAAAAGCAGGGCCCTCCTTCAGATCAGCTTCACGGCTACCACTTTTTCATCGGTAACTGAGGAAGACAAGAAGGAGAAGAAAAAATAAATGACAATAATTACCTTTATAAAGAGGGCACTCGCAATTTTCATTGGGATTACAATACTTGTATTTGCCGGATGTAAAGAAAAGGCGTCACCTTCCAAATCTGCTGCTCCGCAGCCTAAAGCAGCGGTTTCCCTTCCTCCTCCTTTGACGAAGGAGGAGCTGAAAGCGGAAAAAGAAGTGTATGTCTATGAACAGAAGGGCAGGAGGGACCCTTTCATGTCATTGGTGCAGATAAGCAAGGAGAAGCCCAAAAGGGTGGCGGGTAGAAAGCCAATTGAGGACTTCGACGTTGACGAAATAAAGCTGGTTGCTATTTTGTGGGACAACAGACAGTATTATGCCCTTATCATGCTCCCCGACAATAAATCTTATACGATCAGAAAAGGGACGACAGTCGGGCTGTACGGAGGGAAGGTTGAGGATATTACAAAAGATAAGGTGCTTATCAGGGAGCATGTGAAGGACTACAAGGGGCAGCCTAAGACGAAAGAGACAATATTGAAACTCCGCAAGGAGGGGGAATAATGAAAAAATATCCGATATCAAAATTTTTCTTATCATTGCTTTTATTGACATTGTTTCTTGGCTGTGCGACGCAGGCGAGAACCGCGGAGATCGCTCAGGCCGATGATCTTCCGGTCCTTGCAGATATCAGGCAGCAGGAAAATGGCATCTCAATCGTCGGAAGCAGGAATTTTACTTATACACTTTATACGGGGAATGATCCTTACAAGGTTACCATAGAGATTCCGGAGATGCGACTGGGTAATTTTAAAAACAAGATCGTTTGGGACAGGGCAGGCATTTCTGAAATATATCCCCAGCAAATTGACGGTTCTCGGCCGTCAGTAAGACTGGATATCTTACTTCAGAGCCCTTCCGCAGTCGTGCCGCTCTATAAAGACAATACCCTGACTCTTTTGACCAAACCAGAAGAGCCGCTTGCCCTCAAGCAGGATAAAACAGAAGAAACTGTTGAGGCCAAAGAAGCACCGGGGGTATCTGTTAGTGCCAGCACGTCAAACACTGTAGCCGAAGGGAAGTCCGCCGGGACTGGGGCGGCAATGGAGACTGAAACGCCTGAAATAAAGCATGCTGATACTGCAGCTGCTGCAGCGGGAAATGCCACTTCGATTGACCGCATCGAGCTGAAAAAGTCTGCCGGGGAACTCAAGGTTCTGATAGCAGGTGACGGGGCAATGAAGCCTGATGTCTTTCCCGTGCATGGGAAAATAGTGATCGACATACCCGGAGTTTCGATGCACGCTACACTTCCTTCATCTGTTATGCCGCCTTTGAAGGGGATCAGGGCAGGGAAACACAAAGGGAAGGTGAGACTTGTACTTGATCTGAAAGAAAAAACAACTTTTGATGTTACAGCTGCCGGGAATACTATAGAGATTTCATTGAAAGCCGGTGAATCGCAGATTGCCCAGGTTGCGCCGAAAGCCCGTAAGAAATCCAAGGCTGTCCATAAAGATACGATTGCAAATGAGCAACTGCCAAAAGAGGCTCAGCCGCCTGCAGTGCAGGAGTCCAGGCCTGAAGAACTTAAAGGGAAAAGAATATCACTCGATTTTCAGGATGCTGATGTAGGCCCTATATTCAGGCTTTTGGCAGACGTGAACAATTATAACCTTGTACTCGACCCTGGTGTGAAGGGTAAGATCACTATCAAGCTCATGAATGTTCCCTGGGACCAGGCTCTAGACATCGTCGCACGGCAAAGCAATCTTGCGTACCGCGTCGAGCGGAACATTCTATATGTGGCACCGACCTCGGTGTTTGAGAAGCTGGCGCAAGACCAGTTTAAGATGGAGAAGGCACAGCAGGAAAACGAGCCCCTTGTCCAAGAAGTGGTGCGGATCAATTACGCTTCTGCGGCGGAAATCCAGTCGGCGATCAATAGTGCGAAACTGTTTAGTTCAAGGGGCAGTTTTACAATTGATAGCAGAATGAACACCCTGATAATTAAAGACACGCAGACTAGCATAGATAAGATAAAAGAGCTTGTGAAGATTATGGATGTTTCGAAGCCGCAGGTCCTGATAGAAGCAAAGCTTGTTGAGGTGGGTACGACCTACGCTGAAAATCTTGGGATAAGGTGGGGAGGTTCTTTTTCATCGCAGGCTTTCCCTAATAACGTCGGAGGTAACTTCTCAGTCAATACGCCTACGGTGGCCGCCGGCCCCGCCACAACAAATCCCGGAGGCACCATGAATCTGACATTTGGGCATGCAAACACGCTCAGTGTCAACCTGTCGCTGTCGGCGCTTGAATCCATCGGGCAGACTAAAACATTGTCAAACCCGAAGATCCTGACAATGGACAACGAGGCCGCAAATATCCAGCAGGGTACTACATTTTACATCCCTACGGTAAGCCAGGCAGGCACCCAGACCCAGTCGCAGACCGCAACTCTTAGCCTCGATGTCACTCCAAAGATTACGCCTGATGGGTTTATACAGTTGAAGGTAAATGCCAGCGACAACAGCCTTCAGCCTGGTACGGCGGGTGCTAATGCAGTCGTCAATACCAAGAGCCTGAAGACTCAGGCCCTCGTGAAAAACGGAGAGACGCTTGTCATAGGGGGCATTTACAGGTTGGACGATTCTGAGAGCAGTGATGGTGTGCCTGCGCTTAGCAAGATACCGGGCTTGGGTTGGCTCTTTAAGACAAGAAACCGTACACACGATATCAAGGAACTACTTATTTTTATCACACCGACAATTGTGTCTCAACCGCTGTAAACATGGGTCGGGGACGTGAAAAAGATTTTTTATATGGAATTGGAGCTTAAGGAGGCATTATGAGGAGACTAATTATTATTGCGTTGATGCTTTTATCCGCATTTATTTTTTCCGGGTGCGGCGGGGGGGTGGGTGCCCCCGGGTCCTCCGGAAGTGATAATACAGGGATAGTTATCCAATCCGCGACGCTGACTATTGGCAGCCCGGATATTGATGTATGTGGTGGTAGGGAAAGCGCAACATTAAATGTCAGTGCGGCGCCACTTGTCTCCGGTTCGACTGATGACCCGTTTAACGGGGCCAGCATTGAGGAATGTACGATTACTTATAAGAAAGCCAACGAAGACCCCGGTGCACCGATAATAGAGACGCTGACAATTTTTCCGAACTGCCCATTGGTCAATGGATCGACTTCTTGCGATGTTACGCTCATTGACCAATCGAGAAAGGTGAAATGGTTTAATGATGTTAACGGCGGGGTTTTCACGCCGGCGGAAATACCTACCCACTATGTTGCGGCCTATAACTGTAGATACATGTCGTCCTTCGGGAAGACGGGTGGTTTTCACGCCGAGGTGGACATTTGGCTGGCTAATTTCAGTTGTCCGTAGGAGGCGAAATGATAAGAAAGATTTTATTCCCGATAGCACTTTTAATGGCCCTGGCTTTGCTGGCCTACTGTGGCGACGGCGCGGGTAAGTCGAGCGAACCGGTTGGCGTTGGCGCCGGCCAGCCTTCCATCGTACAGTTACAGGCAGTTCAGCAGACAGCCCAGACGAATTCAACTATCAATCTGAAAGCTAAGGTCCTTGACGGAAACGGCAGGGCTGTGCCTAACGTGCCGGTTGCCTTTACAAACCTCTCCTCCATCGGCGAGCTCAGTTCCAACCAGGCCGTGACCGATACTCTGGGATTCGCGACAGTCTCGATTTTTTCGGCAGTCGAAGGCGTTGCCAACGTGCAGGTAGAAGTGAATTCGGGAGGAGGAAAGCTGAGGGACAAAAAAATCGTCTTCTTTACGGTCTCCGACCTTACTAGCGGTTTCACTTTGAATCTTGCGGTCGACAATAATAACGACAACAGTTTCAACGATCCCAGCGATTTCAACTTCTTCGACCCTGCCGCTCCTCACGACGAAGCTATCGTCAGAGCGACTGTTTTGAATGGATCGGGGTTCCCTGATGCGGGTGATACGGTCACATTTGACACAGACAACCCATCGGTTGTGACTTTCCCCGATGGATTTGAAAAAAAGACAAACTCTGACGGACAGGCATTTGTTCGTATCAAAATTACTCCAAGCGAACTAACGAATGTTACGGTCCCCGTTAATGTGACTGCACAGTCTTTAACCGGTGCTTCTAGCGTAATAACTCTTTTTATCGGCCCCATAACAATCGGTCAGGTGACGGTTACTGCTAACCCTCAGTCTGTCAATTCGGGCGGCAATTCCACCATCAGCGCGATGGTAACGACTGCCGCTGGAAGTTTTGTCCCTGATGGCACAGCAGTCAATTTCACAACAAGCAAAGGTACTATAACACCCTTTGCCCAAACTAACCAGGGCGTGGCAACGGCAACACTTACCGCCCCTACCATTACGGGCAGCAGCCAAACCGCGACGATAACGGCCTCTGTCGCAGGCAAATCAGCCACGACCAGTTTATCGATTATCGCGCCTACACCTACTCCTACACCCACACCTACTCCTACACCCACACCTACGCCTACACCCACACCTACGCCTGATTTTACTATTTCTTGCACGCCGACTACCGTCAGTTCAACTACTACCAGCGCATGTACGCTTAAGGCGCTAAGTGGTTTTAATAGCCCCGTTGTGTTGAGCTGTAGTCCTGCCGCTCCAACAGGCACTGGCTCGTCCTGTTCTTTTGCACCAACAGTGGTTACGCCGAACACTAGCGGTGTTATCAGCACGCTAACTTACAGTTGTGGGACAACCACTGGAACGGCTTCGTTCTCTGTTGCTGGAACAAGTGGAAGTTTGGTAAAGCTCTTCACCATGGCAGTTACGTGCCCTTAATGGAGGTAATATACAGAAGCGGGCGTTAATCTCCGTCCAAAGGCAATGAAGATATTTAAAGAGAGGGGCATATGCCCCTCTCTTTATTTAGCCGTTATTCCCTGCAACTGACATGAAAAAGAAGGCCCTTTTTGCGTATGCCATACTTCTTGGGATAGTCTTCCCTGCGCATGCGCTTCATCTTCCTTTCTCTGATTATCTCATACCCCTTTATCTGGTTGCGGTTCCTTTGGTTTTGGAAGGAAAGATCAATATCAATTTCTCTTTGCGGCAGATTCTAATGAGCCTGATAGTGTCTCTTATGGTCCTGGCGCCTTTTTTTGCAGTTTTTTTACACGGGAAAAAGTTCGCGGCCATGGGAGCCGGCACAGCAATATTTCAGCTCCTTTGCGTATCCTTTCCTGAGGAGGTCTTTTTCAGGGGTTTTTTGCAGGAGGCATTTGGAAACAATATCAGCAGCGTTGTAATGGTGAGTCTGCTGTTTGCAGGAGCGCATCTGCCCGGTTTGTTTTTCTATGGAGATGTCTATGCACCTCTGACATTTATTCCGTCACTTGTCATGGGTATCCTCTATATGCGTACGTCCAACGTTATCCCCCCGACAATCTTTCATTTCCTCTCAAACGTCTTGTACCTGGCGTCTATGTGATATACTCTATTGCTGCGATGAAGATGAAAAAATGCAAAGTGCATCAGACCTGTAGATGTTGATGAAGAGATTATTTTTTGTACTTCTTGCGATATTCCTTGCTTCCTGCGGAAATGAAAATACCGCAGCCCTGTCGCCAGGCGATGGCAGAACTGCGGCTAATGAAACACCGGCGCAAAGGCGGTCGCTGCAATCCGTACTTGCCGGTGTGGAAAACAGCCGGCATAAGGAAGGCGACATAATTGTTAAGTTCAGGCACGGTGTTCGTATGAGCGCATCCCTGCGTGCGCATCAGGCAATGGGGTCGTCAGTGCTCAGGAGGTTCAGGATTCTGAATGCGGAGCAGGTCAGACTGCCGCAGGGGGTGACAGTCAGAGATGCGATAATACGTTACATGCAGGACCCTGACGTCGAATACGCAGAACCCAACTACATCAGATCTGCCCGTTTTACGCTGCCTGACGATCAACTTTTTCCCCTGCAGTGGCAGCTGAGAAATACTGTCACCCCGGGCATTGACATTAGCATGACCTCTGCATGGGATATCATCAGAGGGGATGGCGGACTCATCATTGCTATTCTCGATTCGGGTGTGGATTACACTCATCCCGATCTTGCGGCCAATATCTGGAGCAATCCCAATGAGCCAAGTTGCGCAGGGACTACTGATAGGGACAATAACGGATATCCGGCAGACTGCAGGGGATGGAATTTTGTGGGTTCTAATAATAATCCAATGGATGATGAAGGACATGGAACTCATATCAGCGGCATAATAGGCGCAGCCGGTAATAACGGTCTCGGTATCGCAGGGATGATATGGGATGTCAAGATCATGCCTTTGAAATTCCTGGATGACATGGGTAACGGGACTGTCACGGATGAGGTTGCCGGCATAGAGTACGCTATTGCCAATGGCGCAAGAATAATAAATGCTAGCTTCGCAGGTGACGCTTTTTCCAATTTCGAGAGGGACGCCATCGCTGAGGCCAGTTCGGCAGGTATTCTGTTTGTGACTGCCGCTGGAAACGTCGGCACTGGTTCTTTTGGAAGAGACAACGATTCATTCCCAGTCTATCCCGGAAATTACAATCTGCCCAACATTATTTCGGTCGCGGCAACGAATCAGTATGACCATATCGCTTCATTCAGCAACTTCGGCGCCCATACCGTTCATGTCGCGGCGCCGGGCGTATCGATCCTAAGCACTGTCCCTCCTGCCCTGCATTCTCTGTTTTGCGGAGGGTCTCCTTTTTCCGGCTATGAATATTGCGATGGCACTTCGATGTCTGCCCCGCATGTCACCGGACTTGCAGGATTAATCTTGGGCTACTATGGAAATCTCACACCCTTACAATTGAGAACAATGATTATGAGGTATGTCGATACACTGCCGACTCTTCAGGGGATTATTATAAGCGGGGGCAGGATAAACGCATATAAGACCATATCGGCCTTGCTGCCCCCAACAGGACTGACAGCAAATGCCCTGTCTTCAACCCAGGTCGTTCTGAACTGGAGTGATAACGCCACCGGGGAGAACGGCTATAAGATTGAGAGGAGGACATCCACTGGCGATTTCAAAGAAATAGACAGTACAGGGCCTGATATCACAAGTTATACCGACAGCAAAGGTCTTGCCCCCTCCACTGAATATATATATAAGGTGCGGGCCTTTAATACTGTCCCGGTCGATTCCCCTTATTATTCCAATGAAGCGTCCGCTACAACATTATCCGGGCCGTCTCCAACGCCGGTGCCTTCATCAGGTGGAGGGGGATGTTCGGTAGGCACAAGGCATACTGACTACGGCCACGTGGACATCTTGCTTTTATTGATGCCTGGTGCTTCGATTATACTGATACTGCGTCGGAGGGACAAAAAATAGTATTTCCGGCTTAACCCCGTTTGATATATAATCAAACACCGATAATACCGGATAATTTCTTCATGGAGCTGCGCAATGACTAATCTAAGATTTCTTACTTCAGGTGAATCTCATGGCAGGGCAATGATAGGGATCATCGAAGGCATACCCTCGGGCCTGTCTCTTTGCTCTGACGACGTCGATAGGGAACTCAGGAGGCGACAGGGAGGCTATGGCAGGGGCGGGAGGATGAAGATAGAGGACGACCATGCGCAGATCATATCCGGTATCAGGCATGGCAAAACAATCGGCTCACCGATAAGCCTCCTTATCGAAAACAGGGACTGGGCGAACTGGCAGGAGGTTATGTGTCCTGAACCGACCGGAAGCCGGTCCGCTACAAAGGACAAGAGACTGCAACCTGTCACCCGCCCAAGGCCGGGGCATGCTGATCTTGCAGGCGCTCTTAAGTTTGACCATCAAGATGTACGAAATATACTTGAACGTTCGAGCGCGCGAGAGACCGCGATGAGGGTAGGTCTTGGCGCTGTTGCTAAGAAGTTCCTATCAGAGTTCGGGATAATGATCGGCAGCC
This sequence comes from Candidatus Sulfobium mesophilum, assembly GCA_900302705.1. GTDB lineage: Bacteria > Nitrospirota > Thermodesulfovibrionia > Thermodesulfovibrionales > UBA6898 > Sulfobium > Sulfobium mesophilum. Next base: position 48,198 of record OUUY01000075.1, on the reverse strand, counting down.
ATGTGGTACAGATTGGCAGCCACAAGGCCACTTTGGCAAGTATAAATACAAACGACTTAATGAAGATTTTTGAAGAAGCCGAACGATCTTCTGTCCGATGCGCGGATGAAAATGCTTCAAAGAAGATGAAGAAACTTATCGACAGGGCGATAAGCGAAGGGGATTCCCTTGGAGGGGTATTCGAAGTTTTTGTTACCGGTGTTCCGGTCGGACTGGGCAGTCATATTCAGTGGGACTTGAGGCTTGATGGGGTGCTCGCGCAGGCAATTGCGAGCATACAGGCCATCAAGGGCGTGGAGATTGGCTCAGGGTTTAAGATGGCCGGAGATTTCGGGTCCCATGTCATGGACGAAATTTATTACGACAGGGCCAGGGCTAAATCCGGCAGTGGCAAGTTTTACAGGAAAACAAACAATGCGGGAGGCATAGAGGGGGGCATGTCAAATGGTATGCCCATCATAATCAGGGCCGCAATGAAGCCGATTCCAACACTCAGAAGGCCTCTGATGTCCGTAGATATCAGGACAAAAAAGCCCTTCGAGGCAGCATATGAACGTTCGGATGTCTGCGCTGTGCCGGCAGCAGCTGTTGTTGCGGAGGCGATGACCGCGCTGGTCCTTGCTGACGCATTCCTGAGAAAATTCGGTGGAGATTGTGAAAAAGAAGTGAGAAGAAACTACAAAGCATTTGTTTCTTATGTGAACGGCTTCTAATGTACCATGGGAAATAATTGCATAGACCTGATGAGATGAGGAACATTGTTTTGACCGGTTTTATGGGCGCAGGAAAGACAGCTGTCGGCAGGGAGCTTTCGCGGCTCCTGAAGATGAGACTTGTTGATGTCGACTCGGAGATCGAGGGAAGCAGAAAGATGAAGATCACTGACATCTTCAGAAATTTCGGCGAGCCTTATTTTCGTGACATCGAGACAGAAATAATAAAGAAACTGGCCAGGGCGGAAAACACCGTGATCTCCACAGGAGGAGGGGCCGTATTGAGGGAAGAGAATATGGCTGCCCTGAGGGAAACAGGGGTCATCTTCTGTCTCTTCGCAGATCCTGAGACGATTATTGCGCGCACATCAGGCAGTAATGACAGACCACTTTTGAATGTTGAAGACCCACTGGCCAGGATCAGGGAGCTTCTGAGCCTGAGGATGCCTTTTTACGAAAGGGCGGGTACTATGATAGACACAAACGGAAAGACGCCTCTTGAAGTAGCAAAAGAGATAGTTGAGATATTCAGATGCACGAAATAAATGTAGAACTCGGCGAAAGAAGCTATCGCATTGCTATAAACTCCGGGATACTTGCAAATCTGGGAAAAAGTCTTGAAGGATTCGGCTTCAGCAGGAAGACGGCAGTTGTGAGCAACACTACTGTATTTGATCTTTATGGAAGCCGCGTGGTCGAATCGATGAGAGATGTCGGGTTCGAGGTTACTGTGATAGTATTGCCCGACGGTGAAGAATATAAAAATCTGTCTTCAGTTGAGCGGGTCTATGGCGAGATGCTGACTGCACCGCTGGATAGGAAATCCGCTCTTATCGCTCTCGGCGGCGGGGTCATAGGTGACATCACGGGATTTGCCGCATCGACATATATGCGCGGGATTGATTTTATTCAGATTCCCACTACACTCCTTGCGCAGGTCGACAGTTCAGTGGGAGGTAAGACCGGCGTCAACCACCCGATGGGGAAGAACATGATCGGGACCTTCTGGCAACCGAGACTGGTATGGATAGATATTGATACGCTGAGGTCCCTGCCAACCAGGGAATTTATTTCCGGTCTTGCAGAGGTCATAAAATACGGCATTATCCGCGATGAAGGGTTCTTTCGTTTTCTCCAAGAAAACAGGGACAGGGTGCTGGGCCTTGATAACGATACGCTCTCCCAAGTAGTGCAGCTATCCTGCGAGATCAAAGCGAACGTGGTATCTGAGGACGAGAGAGAGTCCGGACTGCGGGCGATATTGAATTACGGCCACACCGTGGGGCACGCGATCGAGACCGCAACCGGTTATAAGAAATATCTGCACGGCGAGGCGGTCTCTATCGGCATGTATGCAGAGGCAAAACTAGGCAGGGCGATTGGCCTGCTGGATGATTCAGATCTTATTCGGATAAAAACGCTAATAGAGGCATATGGCCTTCCGTCCTCATTGCCGGAAGGGGTTGATTTTTCGCTGCTTCTTTCATCAATGAAGCTGGACAAAAAGACTATATCAGGAGATCTTACTTTTATCCTGCCTGAGAAGATCGGAAGCGTTAGGATACAAAAGGGTTTCTCTGTGAAAGAGATAGAAAAGATACTCATCAGCGGAGACTAAGAGGGATATTGAAGGCTTCTTATACAAAATAATGCGGCCCGGAGAAGCTGTTTGAATGCGGCCCGACGTAACTGTGAGGCGGATTTTGGCATACGGGTTTATTTGACATAGTCCCCGAAATCCTATAATCTATCAACTGGCGAGAACGTCATGAGGCTTTTTCCGAAAGAAATAGATTTTTTCGAGATATTCGATAAAACCTCTTTAAACATCACAAAGGCTGCTTCACGTCTTGTGGATCTCATGGAAATCTTCGATGACACCGAGGCCAGAGCAAAAGAAATCCACGAAATTGAACAGGACAGCGATATGCTTACCCACGATATCATGAAAAAACTCAATAAGACTTTTATCACCCCGATTGACAGGGAAGACCTATACAGCCTGGCCTCAAGAATGGATGATGTCATTGACCTGATATGGGCCGTCGCCGACAGGATAGCCGTGTTCAAGCTCAAGGAACCCATGCGGGAGGCGATCAAGATGTCTAAGGACATTCTCACGACCGCCGAAGTCATGCATAAGGCGGTCAAAAAACTCAAAGAGAAGAATTATGCGCATGTCCAGGAATACTGCATCGAGATAAACAGGCTGGAAAACACTGTAGACAGAGGATTCAGGGATGCCCTGGGGAAACTCTTCGATGATGTCAAAGACCCCATACTCATTATAAAATGGAAAGAGATATACGAGCACCTTGAAGATGCCTCCGACAGATGCGAGGATGTTGCCAACATCCTGGAAGCCATAGTCCTCAAATATGCATGATACATATTTCCTGCTTGTATCCGTCATAGTCCTCGCCACCATTTTTGATTTTATCAACGGCTTTCATGACACGGCGAACGCAATCGCTACATCTGTTTCAACACGGGTCCTTTCTCCTAAGGCTGCGGTTGGGATGGCTGCAGTCTTAAACCTTGTGGGTGCTCTGACGGGCACGGCTGTTGCAAAAACAGTCGGCGTCGGTCTTGTGGAAGCCGCTGCTGTAACGCAGCTGACCGTTATCTCTGCTCTTTTGTCTGCGATTATCTGGGATCTAGTAACGTGGTATTTCGGGCTGCCTACTTCATCGAGTCACGCTATCCTCTCCGGTATACTCGGGGCCGGGGTTGCGACCGCAGGAACAAAGATCATCATCCAAAAAGGAGTCTATAAGGTCTTCATAGGCCTGATCGTATCACCAATTGTCGGTTTTATTTTAGGCTTTCTTTTGATGCTTTTCCTTATGTGGTTTTTCGGAAGAACAGCGCCTTCGGTTGTCACTACTCTCTTTAACAGGCTTCAGATGGCATCGGCGGCGTATATGGCATTCAGTCACGGCAACAATGACGCTCAAAAGACAATGGGCATTATAACTCTCGCGTTGGTGAGTTACTATAAACTTCCCACCTTCAGCGTGCCGCACTGGGTCATGCTTCTTTGTGCTACGGCGATGGCCCTGGGTACTGCCCTTGGCGGCTGGAGGGTGATAAAGACCCTTGGAGTAAAGCTTGTTCATCTGCAGCCCATTCATGGCTTTGCCGCCGAAGCCTCTGCAGCGACTGTTATCGAAATAGCCTCCAGGATTGGCCTTCCCCTTTCGACTACCCATATAATCTCTTCCACTATCATGGGGGTGGGCGCGACAAAGAGGTTGTCTGCTGTGCGCTGGGGGGTTGCCGGCAGGATCGTCCTGGCGTGGGTCTTTACGCTTCCTGCATGCGCTATCTTGGCCTGGGTTATCTGCAAGGCCGCGCATTTCATAATATAAATACCACATCCCCAGGGATCCGGGTAGTGGGTCAATATGAGATATTCTTAAATGCCGTCACACCCCGGCTCGACCAAATATCCGGAGAATATTACCAGATCCCCCGATCAAGTCGGGGAATGACAATCCTATAACTTTCCTTTTTTGTAAACTGACCACCACCGGGTCCTGTGCTTCCTGGAAACTTTCCCGTGAGTCGTGGTATAAATTATCTATGACCAGCCGGAGAAAGGTACTTGTGGTCGATGACGAGGCCGATATCGTAGAACTTGTCTCCTACAATCTAAACAAAGAGGGGTTTGACGTCTATTCGGCGGCGGACGGCCAAGAGGCGCTTGCAAAGATCAGGGCGACGACGTTCGACTTCGTTATACTGGATCTTATGCTTCCGGGAATGTCCGGTATGGAGATCTGCAGGGTCCTCAGGAACGAAACTGAAACAAAAAGCCTGCCTATCATCATGCTCACCGCTAAAGGAGAGGAAGTCGACAGGGTCTTGGGTCTTGAAATGGGGGCAGACGACTACGTTGCGAAACCCTTCAGTCCGCGCGAACTCGTTGCGCGGGTGAAGGCTGTCCTGAGAAGGACATTGGAGCAAAAAAAAGAAGACGACAAGACGATTCGCATAGGCGAACTCACGATCGATAAGGAAACCTATTCTGTGACGAAACGGGGTGTCACGCTTTCGCTCAGTTCGACGGAATTCAGGCTGCTCCTTTATCTGGTCGAAAGGAAGGGCAAGGTCTTTAACCGCGACCAGTTGCTTGACGCAGCGTGGAAAGATGAAGCGTTCGTGGAACCCAGGACCGTCGACGTGCACGTGCGGCGGTTGCGAACCCAAATCGAAGATGACCCTGCAAATCCGAAGTACCTCAGAACCAAGAGGGGCATCGGCTATTATGTGGATGCCGGCGCATGAATAATAAGCTCTTCAGACGAATCTTCATAATCTACGCTGTTATAGTTCTGATCGCAGGTTTTTTCACAGAGATATACATCACATCCACCGTCAGAGATAATTATATTGGCAATCTGAGAGAGCACCTTGCCGGTGAAAGCAGACTGATAGCGAACGACTTATCCTTTGACAGGAAGAATCTCGATGGATTCTGCAAAGAAATAAAAGACAAAATACACGCCCGCGTCACTATCATATTAAGTGATGGAAAAGTTGTAGGCGATTCAGACCGCGAATCCGCAACGATGGACAACCATTCAAACCGCACGGAAATTGAGCAAGCGGCTAACTTCGGTGCCGGGATGGTGATTCGCTACAGCGACACTTTCAAATATGACTTTCTCTATGTTGCAACACAGGTGACGCAGAACGGCATTGACAAGGGCTTTATAAGGCTAGCAGTACCCCTGCGGGATGTCGATCACTCGATTAATCTTCTGCGGGTAAAAATAATCCTTGTTGTGCTGATAGTCTTGCTCGTGACCTGGGGGGTATCTGTATGGCAGACCGATCATCTCAGAAGGCTGCTTCGCCAGATCGTAGATTTTTCACGATCTTTGTCGAAAGGGGAAATAGAAAAGAGACTTTTTCTGAAGGAGGCTGGCGAGTTCACCGAAATCGCGGACAATCTTACTGCGATGTCCGTGAAGCTACAGGAGATGATGGCCAGAAGCGAAGAGGAGAAAAACCGTCTCAACGTCATCCTAAGAAGCGTGCCAGACGCACTCCTTATCATTGATGCCAGGGGCAGAGTGGCGCTTTCGAGCACATCTGTAAGGGATTTCTTCGGAGATGTTTATGCGGCAGGTGCACGGTTTGCCGAGGTCGTAAGAAACCATGAGTTCACCGCACTAATCGAGAAAGTGAGAGAAGACCGTGCTGCCGGAATGGCACAGTTCACGATAGAGTCGCCATCCGAAAAGTTTCTGGCGGTCAGGGTGTCCCCGCTGTTTTACGGGAAAGACGAACTTTCGGGTTTTGTCGCAGTTTTCCATGACATCACCGAGATTAAAAAACTCGAACAGGTAAGAAAGGACTTTGTAGCAAATGTCTCCCATGAACTGAAGACCCCGATTACAGCCATAAAGGGATTCGCAGACACGCTCCTTGACGGCGCGCTTGTGGACCGCGAAAACGCTGTCAGGTTCATCGAGACAATAAGATCTAACAGCGAACGCATCAATGCTCTGGTCGACGACCTTATGACTATATCGAAAATAGAACTTGGCGTCATAAAGGTCGAAAAGACCCTGACCGATGTCCAGGGGGTGTTCGACAATGTTGCCGAACTATTTAAGACAAAAGCCGTTGCAAAGAACCTTTTCCTCAGTATTGCCGCGGATTCGTCTTTTCCACAGGTCGAGGCAGACAAGAACCGTCTTCTGCAGATACTCACCAACCTGGTGGACAACGCGATCAAGTTCACCGAAAGCGGCGGCGTGACATTCGGCATCGATCGCGGGTCAGATGGGCGGCCCTTCCTGTTTGTCGAGGATACCGGCATAGGAGTGCCGGCCAAATTCCTGCCGAGACTTGGGGAGAGGTTCTTCAGAGTCGACCCTGCCCGTTCAAGAAAGATGGGTGGCACAGGTTTAGGCCTCGCGATCGTAAAGCATCTGGTCAAGGCTCACGGATGGAGCATGAAGGTGGAAAGCGTGCAAGGCAAGGGCACGAAGGTCAAAATTACGCTGTAACACAGATTTAACATTCCCTTAATACTGCGGTAACATGTGTCCAGTAGACTATTGTCAGGATGCATTAGCATTATCCAGACAGATAATAAGGGAGGAAACATTGAAAACTTTCTTGAAGTTTGCCTTGACATTGGCATTAGTCTTTTCATTCACTCATGGTTATGCTGCCGAGTCACTTAACGGGGCAGGGGCGACGTTCCCCTACCCTGTTTATTCGGCATGGGCGTTTGACTATAACAAGGTAACCGGGATACGGCTCAATTATCAGTCCATCGGTTCAGGAGGCGGAATCAGGCAAATTACAGAGAGGACAGTGGATTTCGGCGCCTCCGATGCGCCCCTCAGGCCGGAACAGCTTAATAAGGATAGACTGTTGCAGTTTCCTGCGGTCGTAGGCGGAGTGGTTCCGGTGGTAAATCTTCCCGGTGTAAAGGATGGTCAGCTGAAGCTCGACTCTGACGCTGTCTGCAAGATATATCTGGGAGAGATAAGGAAATGGGATGACCCCAGGATCAAAGCACTTAATCCCCAGATCAAACTGCCCAACAGCGATATTACTGTTGTCCACAGGTCCGACGGCTCGGGTACAACGGCCATATTTACGAATTATCTGAGCGGCATATGCCCTGCATGGAAAAGTAAGGTGGGGGCGGGCACCTCGGTCAATTGGCCCGCCGGCATCGGCGGCAAAGGAAATGAGGGTGTTTCGAACTATACAAAGAGAACGGCAGCCTCTATCGGATATGTCGAGTTTGCCTATGCCCAGCAGAACAAACTTGTATATGTACTTTTGAAGAACCCTGCAGGCAATTTTGTGGAACCGAGTTTCAAGACCTTCGAGGACGCCGCGGCTACGGCTAATTTTAATCCTAAAGAGGATTTCAACCTCTGGCTTGTAAATGCCCCTGGCAAAAATTCATGGCCGATAGCAGGGGCAACCTTCATCCTCCTGGCAAAAGAAAAGACAGCTTCAAACAAGAAGGTGACCGTTTTTTTCGACTGGGCGTTCAAAAATGGAGATAGGAAGGCGCAGGAGCTGATTTACGTGCCGCTTCCAGCCGCTCTCAAGGACAAGGTACGGGGTTACTGGAAGACAAACGGACTGTAATAGATTCTTTGAAGAAGGGCAGCAGAATAACTGCCTGTCCTTCTTGTTGCAGGTTAATACATGATGAGGTTATAAATGGCGAGGACCGCAAAGAAGAATCCGGTGGATATGTCATTCTCATTCATTACCGCCGTCGCCTCTTTTTCTGTCATCGTCTTTATCATCGGAATTCTCTATGTGCTTATTTCTGAATCATCCCTCGCGATTGGAAAATTCGGAGTTATTAAGTTCGTTACTTCAACAGACTGGGACCCGGTAAAAGAATCTTTCGGCGCCTTGACCAATATTTACGGGACGGTTGTCACGACTATTTTTTCCCTCATTATCTCAATCCCGGTTGCCATAGGAATTGCGATATTTGTCACAGAAATATCCCCGAACTTCCTGAAAGGGCCGATTGGGGTGGCGATAGAACTCCTTGCGGCGATCCCGAGCATTATTTACGGCATGTGGGGTCTTTTCACCCTCTCGCCGATAATGAGCAATCATGTAGAGCCTTTCCTCAAGAAGATTTTCGGGTCCGTCCCCCTTATAGGGATACTTTTCCAAGGCACGCCGATGGGGATCGATATCTTAACGGCAAGTGTGATACTGAGCATCATGATCATCCCCTTTACTGCGAGTATTTCGAGGGATTCATTTGATCTCACGCCGGCGGTGGTGAAGGAGTCGGCATATGCGATCGGCGCCACCAAATGGGAAGTGGTGAAAAACGTCGTGATCCCCTATTCGAAGCTGGGCGTATTCGGGGGCGTCGTCCTTTCCCTCGGAAGGGCGATAGGAGAAACCATGGCTGTCGCCTTTGTACTTGGGAACAACCACAGAATAACCACTTCACTCCTCGATGCTGCCGCAACGATTACTGTGACGCTTGCAAATGAATTTGCAGAAGCGGACAAGGACATTTACCTTTCGGCCCTTTTTTATCTGGCGCTTGTGCTCTTTGTGATGAGCTTTATTACCCTGGCAATGGCGAAATTTTTTCTGATAAGGGCGGAGAGGAAATATTCACGATGACAAGAGAGCAAAAAAGAAAAATCGAAGGGTCCGTCGCACTTTTTCTGAGCACTATGGCGGCCTTTTTCGGCCTCTTCTGGCTTGTTTTTATCCTTGGGGACGTGCTTATCCATGGTATAAAGGCACTCAATCCTTCTCTGTTCATGAACGATCCAGTTCCTCCGGGAGCAGAGGGCGGCGGACTGCGAAACGCCTTTGTCGGCCAATTGCTGATCACCCTGTGCGCCACATTGATCGGGGTGCCGATCGGCGTGCTGGGCGGCACCTTCCTTGCAGAATATGCAAGGGGCAGAAAGATCGCCCGGCTTATAAGCGTACTTGCCGATATTATGGTCAGTGTCCCGTCAATTGTTATAGGGACTTTCATATACGCATTGCTCGTTAGGCCTTTTGGGCATTTCAGCGGCTGGGCAGGGGCCGCCGCTCTGGCCATCATCATGATCCCGGTGGTATTGCGAACCACAGAGGACATGCTTTCGCTCGTCCCATGGACATTGCGCGAGGCCGCATTTGCGCTCGGGGCGCCCTATTATAAAGTGATAACTCAGGTCGTATATCGCGGAGCTGCGACCGGCATTCTGACAGGCATATTGCTCTCCATAGCGAGAGTAGCGGGAGAAACCGCGCCGCTTCTATTTACATCATTTAACAACTCATTTTTTTCGGTCGACATGAAACAGCCTATTGCATCTCTCACTGTAACAATCTTTCAATATGCCATGGGTCCATATGACAGCTGGCACGAGCAGGCCTGGGCTGCATCGTTCGTGATTACGCTATTCATTCTTCTTCTTACGATAACCGGACGGCTAATAATTAGATTGAGGTATAAATAGTGGCGGAGTCGATTGAACTTGAAGTCAAGGGCCTGGATTTCTATTATGCGGGAAATATTCATGCCCTCAAAAAAATAAATTTATCGGTCAGTAAAAACTCTGTGACCGCTTTAATCGGTCCATCCGGGTGCGGCAAGACGACCCTGCTCCGGTGCTTCAACAGGATGCATGACCTCTATCCTAAGAACAGATATGAAGGCGAGATACTTTTTCATGGACGTGACATACTTTCAAAAGAGACGGACCTGATCAATCTGCGGAGCCGGATTGGGATGGTTTTTCAGAAACCTACGCCGTTTCCGATGAGCATCTTTGATAATATTGCATATGGCCTTAAACTTAACGGAGTGAACAGAAGATCGGATCTGGCTGAAAGGGTGGAAAAGGCCCTTGTGCATGCCGCGCTATGGGATGAGGTGAAAGACAAGCTTGGCGCGAGTGCCTATGATCTTTCGGGAGGACAGCAGCAGAGACTCGTTATCGCCAGGGCCCTTGCAGTGAATCCCGAGGTGTTGCTTTTTGATGAACCGACTTCTGCACTCGATCCGATTTCCACCGCAAAGATAGAGGAACTTGCCACGTCCTTGAAGAAAGAGATTACTATAGTTATAGTGACGCATAACATGCAGCAGGCCGCTAGGATATCAGACCGGACGGGATTTCTAATGCTGGGCGAGTTGATAGAATTTGACAGGACCGACAAGATATTCACTGCGCCTTCGGAGAAACTGACGGAAGATTACGTTACAGGGAGGTTCGGCTGATGACTGTTTTTGACGAAGAATTGCAGCACCTGAAGGATAAACTGCTAAAGATGGGATCTCTTGTCGAGGACGCCATCAAGAATTCGGTTATTTCACTTGTGGAGCGGGACAACGACCTTGCGCAGAGAGTCATCGATAATGACCGATTAGTGAACACTCTGGATGTCGAGATCGACGAAGAGTCGATTAGGCTGATCGCCTTAAGGCAGCCAAAGGCAGGAGATCTCAGGTTTATCACCACAGCCATGAAGATAACAACTGATCTGGAAAGAATGGGAGACTTGGGGGTAAATATAGCGGAAAGGGCGATTGAACTGAACCAGGAGCCCATACTGAAACCCTATATCGACATCCCTAAAATGAGAGAAATCGCTCAGGGGATGACAAGGGACGCTCTGGACGCTTTTGTTAGAAAGGACAGGAAACTCGCGATGGATGTAATTATGCGTGATGATGAGGTCGACGACCTCAAGCATTCAGTTTTGCAGGAACTGGCCTTTTTTATGGTCCAGGACCCCACAACCGTAACCAGGGCGATGAAGATCAGTTTCGTTGCTACCTACCTGGAACGCGTCGCAGACCATGCGACCAACATAGCCGAAATGGTCATATACCTCACTGAAGGGAAAATAATCAGGCATATGGTTTTGCCGCCGGAAAATATATAACAGCCTGTCACGTTACGCGACTTTTTTGACTGAACGAAGGCTTAACCTGAATTCTCTCTGATGACCCGCCCCCTGTCCATATTTGCCGATTTTGGGATATAATACACAGTTCTTTATAATCAAATAAGGCCATGCAAATAAACAATGACTGCAAGGAAAGGGGCGCCTGCGATTAAGAAATTACCTGACAAAAGAGGCTACTTTGGGGCGTATGGCGGACGTTTTGCGCCAGAGACGCTTATTCCGGCACTTGATGAGCTTGAGAAGGCCTATTATGAGTTCAAAAAGGATAAGGCATTTCAGCAGGAACTTTCATATCTTACTAAGAATTATGTTGGAAGGCCTACCCCGCTTTATTTTGCAAAGAGGTTGACCGAGTCCATAGGTGGGGCGAAGATATATCTCAAGCGCGAAGATCTGGCCCATACCGGGGCGCACAAGATCAATAACGCACTCGGCCAGGCGCTTCTTGCAAAAAAGATGGGGAAGAAAAGGCTTATTGCTGAAACCGGGGCCGGCCAGCATGGTGTTGCGACGGCCACAGGGGCGGCCCTCTGCGGTCTTGAGTGTGAAATCTACATGGGTTCTGATGATATAGCCAGGCAGTCTCTGAATGTCTTCAGGATGAAACTGCTGGGCGCTGAGGTGGCAGAGGTCTCGATAGGTTCAAGGACCCTCAAAGATGCTATCAACGAGGCTATGCGGGATTGGACAACTAACGTGGCGACTACGCATTATGTCCTGGGCACCGTCTTCGGCCCTCATCCCTTTCCGTTGATTGTCAGAGACTTCCAGTCTGTGATAGGTAAAGAGGCAAGGAAGCAGATTCTCGAGGCTGAAGGAAAACTGCCTGACTATCTCATAGCCTGTATCGGAGGGGGCAGTAATGCAATGGGGCTTTTCCACTTTTTTATTGGGGATAAAGGCGTTAGTATGATCGGGGTGGAGGCAGGAGGCAGAGGAATTGTTCCGGGTGAGCATGCAGCGCGTTTTGCAGGCGGATCTATCGGCATCCTCCAGGGCACCAAGAGTTTTCTTCTGCAGGACGATGACGGTAATATCCTGAGCACCCATTCTGTGTCGGCTGGTCTCGACTATGCAGCTGTAGGACCGGAGCACGCCTTCCTCAGGGATTCAGGCAGGGTTGAATATACCTATGCCACTGATGAAGAAGCCCTCAGCGCCTTTGAGCGTCTCTCAAGGACAGAGGGCATCATCCCCGCGCTGGAATCTTCCCACGCTCTTGCCGAGGCGTTCAAAGTGGCCAGCAGACTTTCAAAAGATAAGGTGGTCATCGTCAATCTCTCCGGCCGCGGCGACAAGGACGTGCAGCATGTCGCCAAAATCAAGGGGATAGAATTGTGATGTCCCGCATAGAGAAGAAATTCAAAGAGGTGCTCAGGCGAAGGGGGAAGGCCTTTATCCCATATGTCATGGCAGGAGATCCCAGTCTCGAAAGGACTCGGGAAATGGTTGCTATATTGGAGGAATGCGGGGCAGATATCATCGAACTCGGTGTGCCTTTCTCAGACCCGCTTGCAGACGGGCCGACGATACAGGGAGCTGCTCAGCGTGCGCTTGGCGAGGGCGTTACCCTTGGCAAGGTTCTTGACCTTATAGGCTCTCTCAGGCAATCCACCCAGATACCGATTGTGCTGATGACATACTATAATCTGATATTCAGATATGGGGAAGAGAAGTTTGTGCGGGACGCCTCTTTGGCCGGCGCAGACGGGATGATAGTCCCTGACCTTCCGCCTGACGAGGCTGGCTCTTTGCTATCGCTTTCGAAAGACCCCGGCTTTGATATAATCTTCCTTGTTGCTCCCACATCCACGTACGAGAGAATAAAAAAAGTGACCAGGGCTTCCAGGGGTTTTATATATTACGTGTCCATTACAGGGATAACGGGCTCAAAACTGTCTGTGGATCCATCAATTGGTTCACATATCGCAAAGATAAAGCAGATGAGCGGTAAGCCAGTTGCGGTCGGGTTCGGTATTTCAACTCCCCATGAGGCCTCGGAGATCGCCCGAATCGCCGACGGCGTTATAGTGGGAAGCGCGATCGTAAAAAGGGTGAGTGATTCTAATGAAAACCTGAAGGATTATCTTATTGCACTCAGAAAGGCGATCAGGTGAGAGGTTATTTTGAGAGGATGTGCCTGAAGCCAAGTGACCTCGGGGGGCTTTCGGTCTTTGAATCCATCAAAGAGACAGGTGAGCACCGTCGTTCACTGCTGCTCATAATATGTCTTAAGAAATAATAGGGTAAATAAATGGCGTGGTTTAAGAAAAGCAAAGAGATAAAGACCGACAAGAAGGTTAAGATACCCGAGGGGCTATGGGTAAAGTGCGAGAGCTGTCGGGAGATCATCTATAAGAAAGAGATAGATAAGAACCTTAGAATATGCCCCAAGTGTAATTACCACTTCAGGATTAGTGCCAAGGAGCGCCTGGAACTCCTTGTTGACGAAGGCAGCTTTGTTGAGATGGATGCAGGGCTTTCTTCCGGAGACCCGCTCAATTTTAAGGACAAGACCTTATATAAGGATAAGCTTAGAGAAAACAAGATAAAAACAGGTCTTGAAGATGCTGCAATTTCAGGAGAAGCTACGGTGGAGGGACATCAGGTCGTCCTCGTAATCATGGATTTTTCCTTTATAGGCGGCAGCATGGGATCGGTAGTAGGAGAAAAGATAATGAGGGCTGCAGAGGCAGCTACCGAAACTGGCAAGCCTCTCATTACTGTTGCTTCTTCCGGCGGAGCAAGGATGCAGGAGGGGATCTTTTCGCTGATGCAGATGGCGCGGGTATCGGCCGCGGTGGGAAGATTAAAGGACAGTGGGATGCTGTTCATTTCGGTCCTTGCAGACCCGACATTCGGCGGGGTCACTGCGAGTTTTGCCATGCTTGGGGACGTGATATTAGCCGAGCCAAAGAGCCTTATAGGCTTTGCGGGCAAGGGTGTCATAGAGCAGACCATAAAGCAGCAACTGCCTGAAGACTTCCAGCGGGCTGAATTTTTGCTTGAGCATGGTTTTATAGATAAAATCGTCGACAGAAAAGATATCAGGAAAACCGTCGCAAAGATCATAGAATTGCTTGTATGAGTTACTCGCGGGCGATCGAATATCTTTACGGCCTTCAAAAGCACGGCATGAAATTCGGCCTTGATAATATCCGGAAGCTCATGTCTGCCTTTGATAATCCGCAGCGCTCCTTTAGGTCAGTCCATGTGGCCGGCACCAATGGGAAGGGTTCCACCTCAGCTATGATTGCTTCCATCCTCAAGACCGCTGGCCTGAGGACCGGTCTTTTTTCATCGCCCCACCTTGTCAGTTTTACTGAAAGGATCAGAATCAATGGTGAGGAAATTTCAGAAAGCGATGTCATCTCTCTTGCAGAAGAAGTCAGGACAGCAGCGGAAAGGACCGAGGATTTTTCTCCTACCTTTTTCGAAGTAGTTACCACAATGGCCTTTCTCCATTTCAGAAAGATGGGTGTTGAGTGGGCCGTGATTGAAACAGGATTAGGCGGAAGGCTTGACGCAACGAACATTATAATCCCGGAAGTTTCTGTTATTACGAGGATAGGCCTTGATCATTGCGAGTTTCTCGGTAAAACGCTGGCAGAGATAGCTTCCGAAAAGACGGGCATCATAAAGACAGGAGTTCCTGTTGTGTCAGCCTTGCAGGAGGCAGCGGCAATCAAGGTCATCGAAAAGGCGTCAAAGGAGCGAGGATCGATGTTATATACTCACGGGGAATCGTTTATGGCAGAGGTTGTATCAGAATCTCTGGACGGGATATCATTTAGTTATCGCGGCGAAGGGTGCTATGAAGACCTTGACGTTCCTTTGGCAGGCAGATATCAGGCTGATAATGCTTCAATGGCGATGAAAACGGTTGAGATACTTATGGCCAAATATCCCCGTATGAAGTGCGATATAAGAAGGGGACTGTCTACTGTTCAGTGGCCCGGCAGGTTGGAAATAATTAATGATGAGCCGCCGGTCCTGATTGACGGTGCCCATAATCCCCAGGCCGCAACTGCCCTCTCGGAGTATCTTGGAAAGACCGCTCTTAAGAAATATAAAAGGATCATCCTGGTTGCAGGCGTAATGGGCGATAAGGATGTCGAAGGCATATTGGATCCTCTTCTGCCGGTTGCATCTAAAATATTGTTTACCGCGCCTGCGTATGGGCGGTCTGCCCTTCCGGAACGGTTGGCTGCGCTTGCAACAGCCAAAGGGTATGAGTCCATTGTTGTATCAAACGTTGCTGAGGCTGTAAAAAAGGCAGAAGAACTTTGCATTCCGGGGGACCTTATTGTAATTACAGGATCCTTTTATACCATCGGCGAGGCGAAGGAATTTTTCGGAAACAAAGGCGTGCTCACTAAGCTCAGGGAATAGAGACACTAAGCGGTAAGATCTGAGAAGTCAGACCGAAAATGTGAAAGGATAAACACAGAGGGTGAAGGGCAATATAACACGCAACTGTCTGTTGTTTTTTGTTTCGCTGATCTTTTTTTCCTGTTCACTATTCACTACATTTTGTCTTGCCGCTAATACAGTCATAACTTCCGATAAGCTCGAATATTTCGGCGAGACTCAGAAGTACGTTGCCACGGGATCCGCGAGCGTTGAACGTGACGGGGCCATCCTAAAATCCGATGAAATCACTTTCTATGAAGACTCTTCCGAGGCTGTTGCTTTTGGCCATGTGCAATATAATGACGCCGATGCTTCAATAAAGGCGGGCAAGGCCGAGATGAACCTGGACGCCAAAACCGGCACTCTCTTTGATGCCGAGGTGTTTTATAAGAAATATAATTATCACATCTCCGGGAAAGAGATAGAGAAGAGGGCTGAAGATTACTATTACAGCCCGGATGCCACCATTACTACCTGTGACGCGCCTGTGCCTGAGTGGTGCTTTAAGGGCAAGGACGTTAATGCAATTGCAGAAAAAAAGGTCATAGCAACTAATGCGACTTTCCGGATTAAAGACCTCCCAGTTCTCTATACTCCATATTTATGGGCTCCATTTTTAAAAGACCGTCAAACTGGTTTTTTGATGCCTCTTGTTTCAAACAGCAAAAAACGCGGGGTATCGCTCACCCTTCCTTTTTATTGGGCGTTTGCCGAAAACAGAGACTTGACGGTTGTTTTAGACGCCTACAGTAAGCGAGGGATAGGGAGCGGACTTGAATATCGCTTCGTTGAACCGGGCGGTGCGACCGGCAACTGGTGGGCTTATCACATATATGATACCGAGCTTGAAAAGGATTTTTGGGAGGTCAGGGGGCTTTACGAAAACCGTCATTCAGAAGGCCTTGGAGGGTATCTCAATGTTAATTATGTCAACGACAAAGAGTTCTATCAGCAATTCAGCACCCGAAGGGACATTCGTACTCTCCGTTATCTCGAATCAACCGGCGAGTTGAACTTAAATCTGAATGACTCGAGGCTCTACCTCCTCTCCCAGTACTGGCAGGACCTCAAAGGCGATACATCTTTGACTCCCCAGAAACTCCCGGAGGCAGGCTACGTATTGCATTATACTCCCGTTGGCGACTTTCTGCTTTCTGCATCAATGAACGCGGCCAACATTTGGAGGGAGAGCGGGCCATCCGCCGGAAGAGTGGACATTTATCCGAGAATTCTGCATTCACTGGGCAAGGACGTGGTATTGACCCAGACGGCCGCGCTGAGGGGGACTGCGTATTCTTTCTACCAGGACGAGGAGACGGACAACTTCAAACAGAGAGGCGCGTTCGAATACGATGGGATCATCCATACAAGGCTTTACAGAAGTTATTCTGCTTTTACCCATATTGTTGAGCCGTCTGTAAGGTACCACTTTATTTACAGTTCAAGTAACGATATCCCCCTTTTGGATTCTACGGAGCTTTTCCGGAAGACCTCGAACATAGAACTAAGTATATTAAACAGGGCTGTGGTGAAGGGCACTGAATTGTTTGCGATACGGCTTACCCAGCCGGTCGACACCTATAGCGGAAGGCCATTTCAACCTCTGAAACTCGATGTTGTTGTCAGGTCACCAGTGCCTCTTACGATGGAGGCGACCTATGACGTATACTCCGGGAGCCTCGATACCGTGACCTCCTCCGTTAATTTCAAAGTCTTTGAGGCAAACCTCGTGTTTGGTCAAAGGTATAACAGAAAAGATGAGATTATGATGTTTACGACCTATGTCGCGTTCAGCCCCTTTAAAGCTCTGCAGATAGCCGGGCAGGCGTGGTACGACGCAAAGGGGCCGGGCCTCAGGGATGTCAGAGTGGATGTGAAGTACGAAAAACAATGCTGGGGGTTGCGACTTGAGGCTGTTAAAAGCCCGGGGGACTTTACGATGAAGGTCCTATTCGATCTTGCAGGAATCTCATCCCGTTCCCAGATGAAAATGCGGGAGTATTCTCCCACGCTTTAAGCCTGGAATTTGTCTCGGGGAGCCTGCGGTCTTCTTTCCTTATCGACAGTCGCCAGGAAAATGTATAATAAAACATGAAAGCCGTCTACCTGGAAAAGCATTTTTCAGAAGCGACGGGCAAACTTCACATTTCATGCCCGCACAGGAAAAGTACAGGCATCGATGTGCATGTTGTGATTAAAGACGGATATTGCTACCGTTCTGAGGACTGTATGGTTTTAAAATGCAAATTCAACCGAATGCAGTCCGACATAGGCTGTCTTCTTTCGCTTACCTGGTAACGATATTCCTTTTTTGAAATACTATCAGTTATTTCATTATGCCGGTTTGACAATCTTCTTACACTCGGGTAAATTTATGTATGGGATCCTATGAAGGAAAGGAAAGAAGACATCATCGGAAGATTTACGTCAGTGCCTTTGCCTACAGGTTCCCAGGACGATCCTCTGAAATCCTCATCGGTGTGACCTCAAATATTAGCGATTCCGGTATGTGCGTTTATTCTGACTCCTGCCCTCACGAAGGCGATAACATGGAAGTCAGGAGTTCTCTTCCCGTGCCTTTCACGAGGGCGACTGTGAGATGGGTCAAAAAAGATGTCGATAACCTCTACAAGATGGGGCTTATGTTCGTTGACTAAGACGGTCTGCCTCACCGTAGTAATTTTTTTATATGTTCGCTGATAATATTTGTTGCGGCCTCAACTGATGTGCTGCTTGTTTCAATAATGATCTCAGGACTAATTGGCTCTTCATACGGCACATTCATGCCTGGAACTGGCCATCCGGATTCACCTTTTTTGTAGATGTCCCGCGGCGCTCCCCGCGGGTCCTGCCTGCGGGCCTCCCGTTTCCTGCATTCCTCAATATCACACTTTAAATAGACCTCAACAAGACTATGGATGACGGATCTTGCAAGTTCACGCCATTTCCTGAGGTTGCCGGTGGCGTCTATGATTACGTTATGTCCGGCTTCAGTCAGATTTGTTGCCAACAGCACCAGACAACGATAAACAATATCGCGCTCCGCATCAGAGTACGTGGGACTGGGTGTTATGATCTTTCTCACCTCGTCCATTCTAAGGGCTATAAACTCCGGATGTCTCTCTTTTAAGGCATCGGTTATACTGCTTTTGCCACTGCCGGGAAGACCTGTTATCCAAACTGCAATACCGCTCATATTGAAAGCTTAGCCTCAAGCGGATCGAATATCAAGGCAGCAAATCAGCCTACCGTATACGTATCTTGAGACGCACGAATTGGCAACAATGTCCGGGTCTGTTTTATAGAGGAAAACCGTTCTCTGCGGGATGGGAGGCAAGAATCTCCCTGGCAATTTCTATATCGGATTGTATCTGGGTCACGAGCGCCTCGGCTCCTTTGAACTTTTTCTCATCTCTTAATTTTTTTATAAAGTATAGCGAGATGTCCTCTCCGTAGATGTCCTCATTAAAATTGAAGATATTGACCTCGATCGCCAGCGTTTTTTTGTTAAATGTAGGCCGCAGGCCTATATTTGCTATTCCGTCATATGCCTTTTCTCGAACGAGGAGCCTGACCGCATACACCCCGTCGGGAGGCACCAACGCATGCTTCGGCGCTATATTTGCGGTGGGGAATCCGAGGCCCTTTCCCCTCCCGTCCCCTCTTACAACTATGCCGGCAATCGCATAGGCCCTTCCGAGAAGTTTTGCCGCATGCTCGACGTCTCCCTCCTTTATCAGAGTTCGGATCTTCGTGCTGCTGATAACCTCGCCGTCAACTGCGACCTGAGTAACCTCCCTCACTGCGAAGCCATATTTTTCGCCGAGACTCCTAAGTTTTCTGATGTCTCCCTCCCTTCCTTTTCCAAAGCGGTAATTGTACCCAACAAATATCTCGCTGGCTCCGAGTATGCCGCATAATATATCTCTCACGAAGTCCTCCGGAGACATGGTCGAAAATTCGACGGTGAAGGGTATCTTGACAAGGACATCAATGCCGAGTTTCTCAAATAGCCTGATTTTTTCCTCGTAGATGCTTATCAGGGGAGGGCATTTCTCCGGAGCGAGTATTTTAAGAGGATGGGGTCTGAAGGTGACGACCATGCTGAGTGCCCCAACCTCTTTTGCACGGCTGATTATCATTCTCACCAGTTCCTGGTGTCCAATATGCAGACCGTCGAAGTTTCCAAGGGTCAGAATACTTTTATTAAATTTCTTCTCTATATTTTTAAGGTCGGTGATCAATATCATCTTGTCATTCTCTTAGCAGATTGCCCATCTCACGGTAGATTTCATTTCCGATGTTAATACCGATATCGATAAATTCAGGACCGAATCTCCGCCCTGTATCTGTTCTGAACGTGCCTTTTATCCTTTCCACTCCCTCCATTTTTTCGATAAAATTGCCGTAGAGCGTTTTTGCAGATATCTTTGAGCATTCCAGTATCAGCCAGAGGGTCGTAGTGAAATTGTCGGGACCCCAGCGGAACTTGTCAGCGTCGTAAAGGGAGTCGCTAACCAGTTTCGCTTCTTCGTTCTCAGAGGACATAACCTCCTTGAAGGCCTCGTGATTTCTTATAGCGGCGGATATGTAACGCTTATATTTATCATGAAGATCGAAATCAGCCAGGATTTTTTCGGTCTCTTTGCTGCCCTTGATCGTATGGTCTTCCTCATTGCGCTTGATGTCATGAAAAAGTCCCGCGATCTGAACGCATAGTGTAAGTTCTTCATTCCGCTGCGCCTTCCCAGCCGCTGCACACTCGATCTCAAGAATAGCCCCCGCCTCTATAGCCACCATCTCTGCGTGCTGAATACCATGCGCAGGATGCATCCTTGATTCATCCAGGTAAGTCCTGCACCGTGAAAGCACCTTGCTTTCAGAAAAGAAGCGCAGCGAACTGTCAAGCTGCTTTTTATGAGCCCGGTAAAAGGAGGGCGGGCCTATCTGCCTGGCTACGGCTGTAGCCTTTTTCTTTAAAGCCGGATAAATAGGGTCTTTTAACAAAATAATTCACAATCCTGCAATCTGATATATAATTATAATCATTTCCGGGCGCTGTTTTCCTGATCATTTGTGAGACCTTCGGGAAAGGGCTCTTTTAACGATGTTCGACAAGAAACTGAAAATGCACTCTCAGATACTCTGCCACATTGCCGACGGCATATACTTCGTCGGCAGCAACCGGAAGATCCTTTACTGGAATCAGGGGGCTGCGGCCATTACCGGGTTCTCTCCGGAAGAAATGATTGGCCGAAACTGTTATACTGATATTCTTGGCCATGAAGATGAAAAAGGCAATGTTCTGTGTGATTTGGGGTGCCCGCTGACTGTCGGTATGGAAAGCGGCCATCTCAGGAGAAACCTTTTTCTCAGGACAAAGGATGGCAGAAAGATTCTCGTTGAGGAGAATATTTCTGCCCTTTACCAGGCGGGTAAGCTGGCAGGAGTGGTCATAGCTTTCAGGGAAGTCTCGGCCTTTATGGGGCTCAGGCCCTTCCAACTCAGGTCAGAGAAACTGAAACGCCTTATCCCGATCTGCGGATGGTGCAAAAAAATCAGACAAGATGGCGGAGCATGGGAGCAACTTGAGGTTTTTTTAAGCAATGAGGGCTTTGGAGATTTCACCCATTCAATGTGCCCGATATGCGCAGAAAAGATATTCACCAAGAAGATATATCTGGAGAACTACCAGAACATCTGTAAGGCGATAAGTACCAGCCTTTCCCTCGGAGAAGTCCTGAAGCTCATCGTAACAAACGTGGTAAGGGTCATGAACGTCAAGGCGAGCCTCCTGAGACTTCTCAACAGGGAGACAAACCAGCTTGAAATCGCCTCATACCATGGCCTCAGCCCGGCATATGTGAACAAAGGTCCGGTAGAATATGACGCTAGCATAGATGACGCCCTCTCTGGTAAGCCCGTATCGATCTATGATATCACGGCCGACAGGAACGCCAGGTACAGGAAGGATGCTGAAAGGGAGGGCATACGGAGCATTCTTTCTATTCCGCTTCGGTTCAAAGATGAGGTAATTGGCGTGCTCAGGATGTATACAGGCGAACCTGTCGAATATTCAGATGAAGACCTCAACTTCGTTGCGGCGATAGCTGAGCAGGCCGCCATTGCAATAGTCAACGCCCGCATGTTCGAACAATCTGTTTCAAAGGAGAGGGAATACCTGAATGTATTTCAGACGGTGACCGATGCGGTGAGCGGAACCCTGAACGTCGGTGAGGTCCTTGATCTGATTGTCAGGAAGATCCCGGAGGTCTTGCACCTGAAAGGGGCGACAATCCGACTCCTCAATGAAACCGGCACCGAGTTGAAACTTGTGGCAGCGCACGGCCTAAGCGAGAAATACCTTAATAAGGGCCCGGTTGATACGGAGGAGAATGTCAGGACTGCCCTGAATGAGAACCCCGTTGCGATCAGCGACGCTGCCACTGACCCAAGGATAAGATATAAGAAAGAGGCTGAGGAAGAGGGCATTAAGAGCATGCTTACGCTGCCGATCATTGCCCGGGGCAAGGTTATCGGTGTCCTGAGGCTGCTGACCGGATATCCAAGGAATTTTTCTCCTGAAGAGATTGATTTTGCTGCGTCGCTTGCAAAGCAGTGCGGCACCGCAATAGAAAACGCCCGTTTGTATGAGGGACAACACCGCGAAATAGAGTACCTTAAAACAATACAGGAGGTATCCAGAGCGATTAGTTCGACGCTTAACGTAAGGGAAGTACTTGACATGATCGTAAAGAAAATACCCCTTATAATGAATACAAAGGCTGCAACGATCAGGCTGCTTGATGATTCCGGCAACAAACTTCAACTTGTCGCCTCCTTCGGGCTCAGCGAGCGCTACCTCAGCCGGGGACCGGTAGACGCCGAGGAAAACATATCTGTAGCATTGGAAGGAAGTCCGCTGGCTATCTATGACGCCACTACTGATCCAAGGATTTCTTACCGCGACGCTGCTAAGGAAGAAGGAATAAAGAGCATGCTCGTTGTCCCTATAGTTGTGCAGGGAAGAATCATCGGAATCATGCGGCTCCTTACCGGAGAATTTCGTCTGTTCCGTCAGGAGGAGATAGAGTTTGCAATTGCGCTTGCTGAGCAGGGCGGCATAGCCATTGAAAATGCAAAGATGTATGAGAAGATCAGAACCGCCGGCCGACTCTAGGGGGCTGTAGCCATCCCTCCTGACCTGGGCGTCGACAGGCTGCCTGAAAACCTTCCTGAACTTGGGGTTGAAGGATGTCTGGAAGGATTTTGTTTTCGAGAGTCAGAAGTTGGTTATAGTGGGCAACTAGAATGCATGTACGCAGATTAGCCGGCAGGTTTTCAGGTTATTTGTTCTTACGACTCAGATAATCTCCAAGCATACCTCTGCTGTGTTCGTCCTCATGACAGTAAAT
This sequence comes from Candidatus Sulfobium mesophilum, assembly GCA_900302705.1. Classification (GTDB taxonomy): domain Bacteria; phylum Nitrospirota; class Thermodesulfovibrionia; order Thermodesulfovibrionales; family UBA6898; genus Sulfobium; species Sulfobium mesophilum. The sequence continues at coordinate 25,217 of OUUY01000075.1, read as the reverse complement.
GCAGAGATTTTCCCAGTTGGAGCCATCCGGCGGATTATTCCTGTGGTTGCCGTCCTTATGGTGCACTGTCAGGAGATGACGGTCCTTATATTCAAATTCCCGTCCGCATTTTGCGCATATAAGGCCGTGTATTTTCAGAGACTGTTCCCTGTAATCAGCTGACGGACCGACAGCCTGTTTCAGTTCACGTGCGATCTCTTCTGCGGTTTTTTCGGTGCCCTGTATCTTCCTTAAATTTCTGAGTCTTCTTTGCCTCATGAATTCTTCAGCGGCCCTGCTTTCTTCTTGTCGTAACGGTCGCTCCCCCAATCCCCCAGTTGTCTGTTTCAATCTCCTCGATCACAACCACCGTGGTCTGGGGGTTCTTCCCAAGAACTTCAGCCAGCAGCTTAGTCACTCCACGAATAACTTCCGCCTTCTTTTCGGGCGATGTGCCGTCTTTCGTAATTTTGATATTAACGTAAGGCATCTGCACCCCCTTGCGACTTCATAAGCTCACTTGCATTTTTCTGCCAGTTCCTCAAAGGAACGGCGCCAGGATCCTGACAAGGCTACTACCTCAAGGACTCTTTTGACACCCCCACAATTCTTTTTGTCGTGATGATAGATATTATTTGCGAAAGTAACGGTTATCCCATGGGGGTCTCTAGCCTTAAAAGCAATAGGACTGTCTTGCAACACTATGCCTTCTTCAAGTACCCTGCAGTAAAAACCTGTGCGTCCCGAATCCACCACAAGCTTAACTATGTCTGCTCTGCCGTGACGGGCTGCCAGTGTTTTGCATGGCTGCCGCGGTTGTGTGACTTGAACGATTGCGGAGCCCAGTTGAAGAATATCACCGATACATACGTCCTTTTCAGTGATGCCTCCAATGGCGAGGTTTTCGCCAAACGGTGCCACCGGCAATGTTACGCCCAGCACCTTCTCCCAGTAAGTGTAATGCTCCGAACAATAGAGACAAACGGCCTTGTCTGGCCCTCCGTGATGTTTGACGTCGCCTACACCGTCACCCTCAAAGCCAAGCTTTTTAAGGTTCAGGGGGCCGCGGGCAGGTGTTTTGCATATCCCGGTCAATATTTCCAGGCCCCCGAATACCTCCTTTTTCGGCCGGCCGATATTGAGCGAGTCAATTATCATCTTTTTCATCATATCCTCTCAAGTAGTGTAACGGGTAGGTCCGCAAAAACTTTGGAGAGACTTATGGCCGCAGAGTCGACCTTCATCGTCTCGCCTGTAAAGACGTTCCTGTAACTATCGCCAGCAGTGGCAAAAGGGATAAGAACTGCAGAGGTCCCCCATATGTCCCTCCAGGAAAAAGGTTCAGCCGGCTCCGAAATGTGCCGGCCGAGCAGCCTCGGAATAACTATTACTGCTGTCCGCTCTCCCAATCTCCTAGCAAAGGCGCAGATATTATCCGCCCTCTCTCCGGATGCTTCCAGAGGAAGGTAGTCCCCGGTTTCAAATATCTCCCGGTTGGCCTTTCTGTATGCGAGCGCCTTATAGGTAACATAGAATTTTATCCGTCCGTCTTCCCTGCCGGCTGCAAACTCTCTTGCAAGTTCCATGGGGCCAATCTGTTCTTCCCTTTTTTTGATGTCGGCAAGTATGCGGATTCTGCTTTCGTAGTCAACGGCCCCCCTGTTGTCGGGGTCTACAAGGGTGAGATCCCACAACTCCGTACCCTGATAAAAATCAGGTACACCTGGTGAGGCGATCTTCATCAGGGTCTGAGAAAGGGAGTTGAAGATTCCCAAATGCATGACTACATTACGGAATGGGCTGAAACTTTTTAAAAAGTGGTTATCATGGCCGTTCTCCAAAACAGAATCTATGAACGCAGTCATCGCTTCCTCATAGGCAATATCAGGGTCGATCCAAGTGGAGTTCACTTTTGCCTCACGAATCGACTTCTGCATGTATGACACAATCCTTTTCTTATAGGAAACGTATTTCTCAGCGTCCATCGGGCTTGTTGGCCATGTGCCGAGGAGGGTCTGATAGAACAGGTACTCCTCGTTGGCGTCCGGAACCGGGTTGCCGTCGACCAGTGCCTTTTTCCTCCTGTTTAGCCGGCTCCAGAGGGCTAGATGTTTTTTCCACTCGGCCGGCATCTCGGATAGGACATTTATGCGGGCCCTCACGTCCTCGCCGCGCTTTGTATCATGAGTGGACGTTGCGTTAAGCGTATGCGGGAAAGACTTGAGCCTGCCGATGTTATGGCCGTGGAAGGCATCCACAGGTGACCCGAACCTTTCTGGGGCACCGCCTACCTCATTGAGGGAAACAAGCCGGTTGTATACATAGTAGGCTGTATCTTCGACCCCTTTTGCCGTCACCGGCGAGGTTATCTGCTGGAACCTCATCACAAAGTCGTGACGCGTTTTTCGTTCGCCATCGGAGATGCCTTCGGGAAACCTCAGCAGGAGGATGTCCCTGAGAAAATCGAAGACCGATCCGCTGAGGGAGAGGTTTTTTCTTCTCGCTTTCAAAACCGCGAGTTCAATGTATTGTCTGTCCCTTTCAGTTACGGAGTCGGTGCTGATATAGCTCCTGTAAACAGGGAAGAAAGCGATTACCTCAATGATCGCCTTCCTGAGACTGTTCAGTGTGAAGTCCCTGGTGTGTCTGTCCTTGTCGGCTATGCGACTGAGCACATGAGCAAGGGTGTTTATCTCTCCGGACATTACCGCTTCCATGATCAGTTTTTTCTTTTCATAGACGATCTCCTGAAAAGTGGATCTTGATCCCGTGAAGTCAGTGTAAATGCGGGTGAATTTTTTTGCGGCATCGGCATCTACGAAGATCCCATTGAGTTTGTTCATGAAGGCATAGCCTGTGGTTCCGGATACAAGCCATTCATCCGGGACCTTTTCTCCCTTCATCAGGATCTTTTCGCCGATGACGTAAAAAGACAAAGTCGCTTTTTCCTGTTGCTCATGATGATCTGCCCCGGCTTGCAAGACCTCTGCCTGTCCAGGCTGCGTTCCGCTTGTAAGAAGATAAAGGCATTCTCTTTGGAGCTGGGCGAAATATTCGGTTGGGTTGTATAAACCGTCGGGATGATCAACTCTCAGTCCGGTCACCTTGCCTTCCTTTATGAGCCTCAGGACAAGGCCGTGGATACCCCAGAAGACGTCAGGATTTTCGACCCTGATCGCTCCGAAAGAGTTGATATCGAAGAATCTCCTGTAATTGATCTCATCCGCAGCAACGCGCCAATAAGCAAGGCGGTAAACCTGCCTGCTGAGCAATTCGTCCAATAGATCGAAGCTCTTAGGGTCACCCTTGACGCCGTTTATTATCGTTACATTTTCATCGACGAATTTTGCGATATCCCCATTGTTGCTGCAGAGTGTGAACAGGCGCTTTTTCGCGATCTCTTTTTCCCTGTATCTCTCACTGATTTTTTCCGCGTCCTGCTCGGCGCAGCCTGGCAGGTGGGACAGTGAGGTTATGATGCTCAGATATTCGGTGAGGTACGGGTCTTCCGCCTTGAGCAGCAGCTCCAAAGAAGATATTCGATGCTTCAGGACGTCCACGTAAGTCTCCGGAAGAAGCGGCAGTTTCAATTCACCGTAGCAGAGAACGAATGCACCCTCTTCAAATTTCAGAACCAGTTCGCCCGCTTCCAGGACCTTGCCGTATTGGTCGGCCAGCATCGGCAGCAGGACCTTGCCCTTGAGTTCGGTCTTCACCGGGTCCCAGTCGATGTCGAAATACTCTGCGCAACGCGCGGCCTGTCCGCTTTCAAGGACGTCCATCCACCAGGCGTTTCCATTGCAGGAGATACACATGTGGTTTGGGACAATGTCCAGTATCTGCCCCATGCCGCGGTTCCGGATTTCGGCGAAAAAATCTTCATATTCATCTTCCGTGCCGAGTTCCGGGTTCAGGCTGTTATGATCGACGACATCATAACCGTGGGTGCTTCCCGGCCCTGACCTGAAATAAGGCGAAGAATATATGTCGGTAATTCCCAGTTCGCTGAGATAGCCCACTACTCTCGACGCATCGGCGATCCTAAAAAAATTATTAAGCTGAAGGCGATAGGTCGAAACCGGTATTCTTGAAGGTGGTCGGTTCCCGTCGTCCATTCATTTCCCCCTTTCAGTTTCAGTGGAGCGAAACAGTGCGAAGCTCTCCTTCGGCATCGTAAGCTCATCGCCTGTTTTTATGATGGGCGGCAGCATTGCTCCGGGTCCGGACCATCTCTCGTCCGCCGAATCCAGAATTTTTACCCACAGACCTTCCGGGAGAGATACAGCGGTTTCTTGCTGGGACTTGCTGAAATTAAGCAGCAAAAAAATCTGGCAGCTGTTTTTCCATCTTCTCATAGATAAGATCTTTGTATAGTCGTTTTCTTCAACATCAAGGCTCTCCTTATCAGGCGTTGCCAGGGCGGGTAATTCCTTTCGCAGGCCTATCAGTTGCCGGTAGAAAGCCAGGAGAATGCCATGTTTACCGGATGTTCTTTTTCCCCAGTGCACCCTTGATCTCAGAAAGGTCTCTTTCTCTTGGGGGTCGTAAGGTTTTGCATCCCACATAAACTCCCTGAACTCTTCCTTTCTTCCCTCCCTAATCGACTCGATGAGACTGGGGTCTGAATGGCTTATAAAATATAGGAAAGGGCTGTCTTCTCCGTATTCTTCGCCCATGAAAAGAAGCGGAATATACGGAGACAGCAGGATGATCCCGGCGGAGAGTTTGAGCGACTCAAAAGAGACAATGGACGAGAGTCTCTCGCCGCCGGCCCTGTTGCCGACCTGATCGTGGTTCTGAGAAAAAACGATGAACTGATGCGCCGGCCTCTCAAGCGAAGAGTTTCCATGCCTTTTCCTTCTGAAAGAAGAGTATTGGCCCGAATATACATATCCTTCCCTTAAGGCCTTCGCAAGATGACTCAGCTCGCCGAAGTCGTCATAATACCCCTGCCGTTCGTTTGTAATGAGGGCATGGACTGCGTGATGATAGTCATCGCACCACTGGGCGTCGATGCCGAATCCTCCCAACTTCTGAGGTTTTATAATCCTTACATCATTGAGATCGCTCTCGGCAATGAGGTAGAGTCGTCTGCCACAAAGCGAGGAAATTGCATCGACCTTTTCAGCAAGCTCCTGCAGGAAGGGCATCGCGCTCGTGTCGACAATGCCGTGCACCGCATCGATCCTGAGGGCATCGACATGATAATCACAAAACAGGTGCAGCGCGTTCTCGATAAAAAAAAGACGTACCTCATCACTGAAGGCGTCGTCGAAGTTCACCGCATCGCCCCACGGTGTTTTATATTTTGAGGTGAAATAGGGGCCGAAATCCCTCAGGTAATTGCCCTCGGGACCGAGATGGTTATATACCACATCCAGAATAACAGCCAGCCCCTTTGCATGACATTCGTTAACTGTCCGCTGCAGCCCCTCAGGGCCGCCGTAAGAGTTCTGAATAGCAAAGGGATATGTGCCATCGTATCCCCAGTTTCGTTCTCCCGGAAACTGGGCCACCGGCATAAACTCTATAGTATTGATCCCCAAATCCTTAAGATCATCCAGTCGCGAGGATACAGCATCGAAGGTCCCTTCCGGTGAAAAGGTTCCGACATGGAGCTCATAGATGATCATCTCCTCAAGCGGCAGGCCGCGCCAGTTCCCATCGTCCCATCGAAACGCTGCAGGATCGATGATCCCGGAAGGACCGTGAACGCCATCCGGCTGGAAACGGGATGCTGGATCTGGTCGTTCGAGCTTGTCGTCGAGCCTGTACCTATAGGTAGTTCCCGGCAAAACGTCTTCCAAGGAAATCCACCAGTAACCTCTTGCATCCTTCTCCATGGGCAGGACACGCTCTTCGGGCAAGAGTATTCTCAGGTCAACTTTATTGCGGAGAGGAGCCCAGACCCTGAATGTGCAGCCGCCACGGGCGCGGTAATGAGGCCCTATCTGCATGAGACCGTTTCTCGCTTGCAGATGTGTTGCAGAATCGATTTGTCATTTACTGGGGTGATTAGTTCTGCCAGGGGCATGGCCTTTTCCCTATGGCCTTCAGACGATTTATCCACTCACTGAACCCATAACTCTCATGTGCTCCTGCTTTTTCCATAAACTCGTTTGGTTGTATCCTCTCGGTCAGTTGATTCCAAGGTGCGCCCCGAGCGGTGAAAAAGATTATGCCTCCTGTTATATGCGACTCGACCCCATTTAATCTCAGTATAGCGGGTTTTGCATGGTTGTCAAAAGTACTGGCGGCGAGGAGGAGCGGTTAATTCGCAAAAAAAAGGCCGTGTTGCCACGGCCTTTAAAAACCACAAAACTTAAACTAGACCTTGAACGGATTTACGAAGAGCAGGATCAATGCCACAACAAGGGCGTAAATCGCAAGGGACTCGATCATGGCGAGACCGATGATCAGGGTCGTCGTGATCTTTCCGGATGCGCCGGGATTTCTTGCAATACCCTCGGTTGCTCCCTTCAGACCCATTCCCTGGCCGATACTTGCCCCGAAGGCGGCAACACCAATCGCGATACCGCATGCGAGGGCAGCCACTGCGTAGTACTTAAGTTTTGCATCACCCGGTGCAGAAGCGGCTGCTGCCTCTTCTGCAAATGCAACAGGTGCGAGCAGTACTACCAGCGATAATGCCAGAAGGATTAATGAAACGGTTTTCTTCATGTTACTTTCCTCCTTTCTCAAGGACTTTGAATTAATGTGCCTCTTCAACGGCACCAGCAAGATAAAGCGCTGTCAAAAGAGTAAAGACGAACGCCTGAATTACGCTGACTAAAACGCCAAGCACCAATATAGCCACCGGCACAACAGCCGGTGCCAGGATACCCAGCACGCCAAGTATATAATGCTTTGCGCTCATGTTGCCGAAAAGTCTCACCGAAAGGGTAAGCGGCCTTGCGATGTGGCCGATAAATTCAATGACAAACATAAGGATCATCAAAGGAAGGGCAAATATCGACCTTATAGGGCCCAGGAAATGCTTGACATATCCAAAACCGTGGACCCAAATGCCGTAGACGTGAGTGGCAAGGAAAACTGGTATGGCCATCGCAGCGTTTGTGTTTATGTTGCTTGTGGGAGACGAGAACCCAGGTATAAGTCCCATAAAATTACACGTGGCAATGAATAATGCCAGCGTTGCGATTAGCGGAAACAGCGGCCTGGCCCAGTGATGACCGATATTGTCCTCGGCAAGATTCAGAAGAGCCTCAATAATAGTTTCCACGACATTTTGTGTGCCTTTCGGAACAAGCTTCAGCGAACTCCTTACTATCAGCGCGAGCACAATCAAAAGAATGGAAGCAAGGAATGCGTAAGAGACAAAATGTGGGACCACTTCGGGATTGAAGAATATATCCATCAAGAGTTTTTCTTCGTGCATGAGGGGCCTCCTTAATCAAAAATCGGTGTAATGTTACAAGAGGCAAACGACAAATGTCAACACTAAAAATAAAAAAACTTGCTTTTTATAATTTGATAATGTATTAATAATTAAAATTAATACACTATTTGAACAAAATTGAATATAATATGCAAGGGGAAATATGAGAAGAGACTTAAATGAAGAAGAAAAAAAGGAGATGCCGCTTTACCCGATAGGTATTGTTGCCGAGCTGATAGGGACTACGGACCAGACCCTCAGACTTTATGAAAAGCACGGACTCATTAAGCCTGCAAGGAGAAACAAAAACAGGTTTTATTCCGAGAATGACATAAAGTGGCTCAGATGCTTGAGGGAACTGATCCATAACAAGAAGATCAGCATCGAGGGGATAAAAAAACTTCTCGACTATGCTCCGTGCTGGGAAATTACGGCTTGCTCCGACGACAGAAAGAGCAAGTGTTCGGCCTATATTGACAGGACAAAACCGTGCTGGGAACTTAACAGGATGATCTGTAATACCCAGTCCGGCCGCATTTGTGAAGACTGTATTGTCTACATCTCCAAGAAGACCAAGAAATAAGGCCTTACAGCATCAGTCGAAATCTATCTGCTGAGGCTCCTTGACCTCCCAAATGGACTTTGACGGGGATAACTGTTTCGGCTGGCTGCCGTCCTTAAAAAATTCCCTAATACCGGATTCATCACGCGACAGAAGCCCTGTTTTAGGGTCTATCACTGCTGTGACAATGCCTTCCGGTTGTGAAAATCCTTCGGAGTTGCCGTGAAGGGCATTTTGCATAAAGGAAACCCATATCGGAGAGGCGGCCCTCGCTCCTGTCTCCAATGACCCCAGAGTCTTAAAGCTGTCGAAACCTACCCAAACGCAGGAGACAAGACCTGAACTGTATCCGACAAACCAGGCATCTTTGTAATCATTGGTAGTTCCGGTCTTTCCCGCAACAGGAACCCCTAGCGCCTTGGCCCGCCAGCCCGTTCCATACTTGATGACATCCTGCATCATCGAGGTTATGAGGAAAGACGTCTGAGGGCTTATGGTCTGCTCGGGATTAGGTTCGTTGCTCTCAAGTACCCTTCCCTTCCTGTCGGTGATGTATTTTATGGAAATAGGCCTGACCTTCATCCCGTTGCTGGCAAAAACATCGTAGACCAGCGCTAGTTGGAAGGGTGTGATATTCAGAGACCCGAGGGCTATGCTAAGGTTGCGCGGTATTTCTCCATCAAAGCCCACAGTCCTGGCGAAATTTATGAGATTATCTATCCCCATTGAGTCGACAAGCTTGACCGTCACTACGTTTCTTGAATAAGCGAGTGCTTCGCGCAGTCGGGTTGGTCCGTAGAATTTGTGGTCATAGTTTTCAGGGTTCCATTCGCCTTTTAGCCCCCCAACGTAGGATGCCGGCTCGTCATTAATTATGCTGGCCGGAGTGAATCCATTGTCCATTGCAGCTGCATAGATGACAGGTTTAAATGCAGAGCCAGGCTGCCGTTTTGCCAGTATGGCCCTGTTGAAATCGCTTCTGGTGAAATCATAGCCCCCCACCATAGCCCTTATAAAGCCGGTATAAGGCTCAACAGACACAAGGGCGCCTTCCACTTCAGGATCCTGTTCGAGCGCGAGTTGTATGTTCTTGTTCTGGATGCTCTTTATGCTCACCTTTATGACATCGCCCGGCCTCAATATCTTCGACAAGGAAAAGTTCTGTATCGTCTTTGCAGCGCCCTCCTTCATAATGGTCCTTGAAGCCCACATGGCGTCTTTTATCGCGAGTCTTCCTACGACCCCCCTCGTCTTAATAAAGGCTTCCTTATCAGAGACTTTCAGAACCAGACCGGAATAAATGTCGCCCGGATTTATCGCTACCGTCCCTGTAAGTTCTTTTGCTTTGAGTTCTTTTTCGAAGTCCACATCTTTCTTTCTTTCTAACGGACCTCGCCACCCCCTTCTTTTATCCACATCTTTAAGTCCCGCTTGTACCGCGGCCACAGCAGAACTCTGCATGCCCCTGTTGAGGGTTGTGTATACTTTCATCCCGCCCTTATATACAGTATCAAGGCCATATTTCTCTTCCAGATATTTTTTTATATAATCGATGAAGTAGCTGTTTGCCTCTATGCCTTTCTTTGGACTGGCGAGATAAAGAGGCTGGGCAAAGGCCGTTGTCCTCTCTGATTTATTTATGTACCCTTCTTCCTCCATCCGGGCCAGAACAATAGCCTGCCTGTCTTTTGCCCTTGAAAGGTCGTTGAAAGGCGAATAGAGCGTAGGCGCCTTGACAAGACCGGCTATCAGGGAGGCCTCGGCAAGAGTAAGATGGTTAACCGATTTGCCAAAATAAACCTTGGAGGCCATCTCTACCCCATAAGCCCCGTGACCGAAATATACTTTATTCAAATACAGTTCGAGGATTTCTTTCTTGCTGAGGTTATTCTCTATCTGAATGGCAAGCGAGGCTTCCATCAATTTCCTCTTTACCGTTTTCTCCGGACTCAGGAAAACAACTTTGGCCAGCTGCTGGGTGAGCGTGCTGCCACCTTCCTTTAGGCTGGCATGGATTATGTCTTTGACTACAGCCCTCGCGATAGCAATATAATCAATTCCCTTATGTTTCCAGAACCTCGAGTCTTCAACAGCCACGATTGCGTTGACTATATTTTTTGGCATTCTATCAAGCGAAACGAATATGCCTTTCTCTATCTTTAACTCACCGATCAAAACGTCGTCGTCAGCGTAAATCCGGGTACCTGCAGCCTGGTTGTACTGTTTTAGTTCTTCGATAGAGGGTATCCCCTTTGATATTGCGATATAGCCGCCGGCGATGCCCCCAAGCAAAAGCGAGAGGACTGCAAAGATGATAACTAATCTGAATTTCATACCGATTTTGATTATACCCCTGCGTTTGAAAGGCTGTCAAAAAGTGACAGGCGAGTCAGCCGACAAGCTTCAGAATGAGGTTTACCCCTCCACCGATGAGTAAGGCGAATGTTGTTATAAGGGAAAACATTAAAAGGGCGCTCTTTGTCCCCCGCTCCTTTATGATCATGAAAAAACTCGCCAGGCATGGGACAAAGAGTGTAAGTGTTATAATGCTTACTATCACCTGATTGGTGCTGAGAAGACCCTGTTTAGAGAGTTGAAAGAGGCCAGCGGCACCATAGTCCCTCCTGAGAAAACCCAGTATCAGTACGCTTGCTGTTTTTTCAGGCAGGCCAAGAAAGTTGACAACTACAGGAGAAGCGGCGTTTTCAAGCCATCTTAGAATATTTGACTTATCCAGGACAAAAAGAACAAATGTGCCGAGGATAAATAAGGGTACAGCCTCTTTCAGGTACCACTCGATTCTTCCCACAGTCTTCATCAGGATATTGCCCATCCTGGGGAGTCTGATCGGGGGGATCTCAAGGAAAAAGTCGGCTTTTTCTCCGGGGATGACCCTTGATGCGATGTAACCTGTGAGCATCAGGACAGAAATTACCGCTCCAAGCCACCAGACAGTAACTTTAAGCGGATAAGGCCCAAGCATTCCCATTATAACGCCAAGCTGGGCAGAGCAGGGGATGGCCAGCGCAATCAGAAATGTGGCGATAATCCTCTCTCTTTTTGTCTCAAGTATCCTTGTCGTCATAGTAGCCATTGTCCCGCACCCCAGTCCAAGCACCATCGGTAGGACCGCCTTGCCGTTGAGCCCTATTTTCGAAAGAGCGCTGTTAGCAAGGACCGCAATCCTCGGCAGATATCCGCTGTCTTCAAGAAAACCGAAGGCAATAAAGAATGTAGCTGTTATCGGAAGAATTATAGCCACGGCATAAGTTATTGCCATAGTAAACATACCATACTGGCCGACAAGGAAGTCCTGCAGAAGGGTGAATGGGATAACGCTTCGGACCACTTTTTCTATGCCTGGGCTTAGGTATTTCCCGAATATAACCTGTTCGAAAAAATTGACCAGTGTGCCGGCGCCGAATTTGCCGACAAACTCATAAAAGCAAAATAGGGCAAACAAGAGAAAAAGGAAGCCCCACAGCGGATGCATGGACCACTTGCCGAGCCACCGGGCTGCGAATCCCGACTGAGCCTGACTTTTTTTCATGACATCCCGAACTATTTTTTCCGACATCCCTATTCTTTCCTTAGAGATAAGAGTTGCCAACTGCTCTTTGTGCTTAGCCTGGGCCTCGTCTCTGATATCCTCAATCTCTTTGATCTTATCAGCTTCCAGATTGGCGACGAACCAGCCTCTCATGCTGTCGTCGCCGGAAAGAACCATAAGGGCCAGTGACCTTTTCGATATGCTGGCATCCGGAAGAAGGGCCGAAATCCTGCTAAGATAGTATTCTATTTTCTCCCCGTAATGCATGCTGATTTTAGGCTTTGTGGGGAATAGTAACGCCTCCTTCAGTTTTTGGATCCCCTTTCGCTGCGGGGCTACCGTGCCTATGACTTTGACTCCAAGGATTTGTTCAAGCTTTTTATAATCTATTTCAATCCCCCTTGCGGCAGCTTCGTCTTCCATGTTCAGCGTAAGGATGCAAGGCAGGTCCATATCTGCCAGTTGGAGCAGAAGCATAAGGGCCCTCTTGAGATTTTTTGAATCTGCCACAAGGACAATATTTTCCGGCCTGTCAGCAAGCAGAATATCCCTGGTAACGCGCTCATCCTCGCTCATCGGCACAAAGCTGTTTACGCCAGGAGAATCGATTATGAGCAATCTTTTGCCGTCGAGGCTAAGGTTGCCGTTGGAAACCTCCACGGTAGTGCCCGGATAGTTGGAGACGGTGACGTATTTCCCGGTCAGAAGCCCGAAGATAACGCTTTTGCCAACATTTGGATTGCCCACCAGGACTATCTTGCTGTATTTATGTTTTTTCTTTTCCTCTTTTGAAACTTTCACATTCTGCATTTTTTGCAGCGGCCCCTTATCTCAAGCGCATGGCTAGACCCAATAAAACTATTTTTTTCGCATATCTCATCCTGAAGTTTTTCCAGTTTCTCGGAAAAAAATTCTATGATCTCACCGCAGATATCACAAATCATGTGGTCGTGATGAGAATGACCGTAGGTATGCTCGTAAATATTGCCCTTATCAGTCCTTGTGACCCTTTTGACAAGACCACACTCCACAAGCAGGCTTAATGTTCTGTAGACCGATGCTCGCGAAGCCTTCGATCCGGAGCCCTTTATCCTTGAATATAGGTATTCCGGCTCAAAATGGCCGTGAAAGGAATAGACCTCGCTTAGGACCGCAGTGCGTTCCTTAGTAAGTTTCAGTCCTTTTCCCCCCAGAAAATTGCGGAAGATTATATTTTCCATCATGCTAGTCTAACTGAAATTGAGACTTAATTGCAATTAGATGGATTACGCAATTTTACATTTATTTTGTTTTTGTGCTATGTTTACAAATTGCGGGCAGGTATTTTGTTATTAATGACGGGACGCCGCGCTGAACAGTATTCCTATGGAGGCTCGCTATGATCAAAAAAATAGTTCTTGCATATTCAGGTGGTCTTGATACCTCTGTCGCAATAAAGTGGCTTAAAGAGACTTACAAGGCTGATGTCATCGCCTTCTGCGCCGACCTCGGGCAGGGAGAGGACCTCGGTGAGGCCAAAAAGAAGGCGCTTAAAACAGGGGCCTCAAAAGTATATATCGAGGATCTCAGGGAAGAATTTGTCAGGGATTATATATTTCCCATGCTGAGGGGCAACGCCGTCTACGAAGGATTTTACCTGTTGGGGACGTCCATCGCTAGGCCTCTTATAGCGAAAAGACAGATCGAGATAGCGAAGCGGGAAGGGGCAGATGCTGTTGCACACGGAGCAACCGGGAAGGGCAATGACCAGATAAGGTTTGAACTGACTTGCTATGCGCTAAAGCCAGATATAAAGATTATAGCTCCGTGGAGAGAATGGACTTTTGATTCGCGGAAATCTCTGATGGACTACGCCAGAAAGCACGGCATTCCCGTGACTGCTACTAAAAAGAAGCCATTTAGCACGGACAGGAACATATTGCATATAAGCTATGAAGGGGGCATCCTGGAAGACCCCTGGAAAGAACCGCCGTCCGATATGTATACAATGACGCAGCCGCTTGACCGGACCCCTGACAGGCCGGCCTACATCGAGATAACCTTCGAAAAGGGAGATCCTGTCGCCGTCAACGGCAAGAGGATGTCTCCTGCCGGGCTCCTTGAGGCGCTGAACAAAACAGGAGGCAGACACGGCATAGGCAGGGTTGACATGGTCGAAAACAGGCTTGTCGGCATCAAGTCCCGCGGAGTGTACGAGACCCCTGGAGGGACCCTGCTTCACATGGCCAGGCGGGCTGTTGAGTCGATAACTTTGGACAGGGAAGTGAAACATCTTGCCGACTCACTTATGCCGAAATATGCCGAACTTATATATTATGGATACTGGTTTTCTCCCGAGCGTCTTGCTCTTCAGAACATGATCGACGATATGCAAAAGGCAGTGAACGGTACTGTTCGGATGAAACTTTACAAGGGCAACTGTCTGGTGACCGGAAGAAAATCACCTGGTTCCCTTTATGATGCAAGGCTCGCCACGTTCGAAGAAGAGGACGTGTACGATCAAAAAGACGCCGAAGGGTTCATAAAGCTGCTTGCTCTCAGGCTGAAGGCAAACAGGACCCTCAGGAAGAAAGTATGACTGATATAAGATACTGGATCGGCCTTTCGCTGGTCCCTGAGGTAGGCCCGCTCCTGTCCAGGAAGTTGCTTTCGGAACTGGGAACCCCTGAAAATATATTCCGGGCCGGCGTTGACGACATTCTAGCGATCAGAGGGCTGGGCAAGGAAAAGGCGGCCAGCATAAGGGCCTTTGTGGGCTGGGACGGCGTGGAAAAGATTGTAAATGGCGCAGAGAAAAAAGGCATCAGGATCGTAGGATATCATGATCCCGATTATCCGGAAGTCCTAAAAGAGGTAAACGGCGTCTCTCGAACTGAAAGGTGTTGTCCGGCAGTCCAGCGGAAAAAGATTTTATCTTTCATGAGGTGAATGGTGTCGAAGAAACTTATAAAAATATTGAAAATGATCACGAGGGATCTCAAGGAAACTGAATTTTATTCTGAAGAGATACTCAATACTATTCAGTACGATGAACCTGATTTTGTAGATATCGGCGAAGAACTCGCGGCTCTTGAGTCTTCCGAAAGCCTTGACGACGACGAACTCGATATATTAAAGTCTCTTCTTGTTTACATTATGCTTAAAAAGAGTTCCTACGAAAGGGAAGACATATATTCCTTGGTTTTCGGTGGAGGAAAAAGGCTGGTATGGCATTAAGTATATGCTTTGAGTCGAAGGCAGGAGGTCGCCCATGAAGTCTCTGGTTATAGTTGAGTCCCCGGCGAAGGCAAAGACAATCAGCAAGATCCTTGGTAGCTCGTTTGAGGTGAAGGCCTCGGTAGGCCACGTCAAGGACCTGCCGGTAAAGGAGATGGGGATTGACATAGAAGAAAACTTCGCCCCGAACTACATTGTAATTCCGGGCAAGGAAAAAGTGATCAGAGAATTGAAGAAGGCTTCAAAAGAGGCCGAAGCGATTTATCTCGCCCCTGACCCTGACAGGGAAGGTGAGGCGATTGCCTGGCATATTGCCGATGAGATCAAGGGGAAATCCAAAAATATTTACCGGATAAAATTTAACGAGATAACGAAGGCGGCGGTGCTGGATTCGATGAAACATCCAGGCGATATCGATCTTCAGAAGGTTGATGCTCAGCAGGCACGGCGTGTTCTGGACAGGCTTGTAGGATACGAGTTGAGCCCTCTTCTTTGGAGGAAGGTGAGGAGGGGCCTTAGCGCAGGAAGAGTTCAATCTGTTGCGGTAAGGCTTGTTGTCGACAGAGAGCGCGAGATAGAGGCATTCAAGTCCGAGGAATACTGGTCGATAAATGCGGAGTTTGAAGGCTCCAGCAAGCCTCTGTTTTGGGCTAAATTATTCAAGTATAACGGCGAAAAGACAGATATAAGAAGCGCCGAAAAAGCGCAGGCGGCGGTGGAAGACATACAGGGAAGCAGGTTCATTCTTGCCAGGATCGAGCGGAAGACCAGGAAAAGGATGCCATCGCCTCCCTTTATTACGAGCACTCTTCAGCAGGAGGCAGCAAGGAAACTGCGGTTTACGGCGAAAAAGACGATGTCTGTTGCCCAGCAGCTGTATGAGGGTATTGAACTGGGTGAAGAGGGGGCTGCCGGTCTTATAACCTATATGAGGACTGATTCACTCAGGGTCGCTGCTGAGGCGCAGCATGCGGCGAGGGATTTTATCCTGACAACCTACGGTAAGGAGTATCTGCCCGAGAGAACTCCAGTTTATAAAAGCAAGGAATCGGCCCAGGAAGCCCATGAAGCCATAAGGCCGACCTACATGACCAACCCACCCGAGAGGATAAAGCGATACCTGACCAAAGACCAGCTCTCACTTTACAAACTTATCTGGAACAGGTTTGTGGCCAGCCAGATGGCCCCGGCCCAACTGGAACAGACAACCTTCGAGATAGCCTGTGAGACGGAGAGGTGCAAGGGGGAGACGGTCTTCAGGGCATCGGGAAGCGTTATTAAATTTCAGGGATTTATGGTCCTTTATACGGAAAGCACGGATGAACTTCTGGAAGAGAGCGAGGCCCTCCTGCCCAGCCTCAAGGAGGGGGAAACCCTGAAACTTCTGCAGATCCAGCCGAAGCAGCATTTTACGCAGCCCCCTCCAAGGTATACAGAGGCGTCACTTGTAAAAGCCCTTGAGGAAAAAGGCATCGGCAGGCCAAGCACATATGCCGCAATTCTTTCCACCATCCAGGACAGAAAATATGTGCATAAGGCCGATGGAAGGTTCTCTCCGACTGAACTCGGCGCGGTTGTCAACGATCTTCTTGTGGACAGATTTACTGAATTAATGGATATAGGTTTTACGGCCAGCATGGAGGAAAAACTCGACCGCATTGAGGAAGGCAAGCTGAAATGGGTCAAGGTTGTGAAGGATTTCTATTCCCCCTTTCATAAGAAGCTTACTGAGGCGCTTGCGATTCCAGGCAAGGTTAAGCCCCAGGATATCCCTACCGAGGCCGTCTGTGAGAAGTGCGGCCTCCCTATGGTTATTCGATGGGGAAGGCACGGCAGGTTCCTCGCATGCTCGGGGTTCCCCGCTTGCAAGAATGCCAAGCCGCTCGATGAAGAAAAGCAGACGGCCGAAGTCGTTGAAACTGATGAGAAATGCCCCAAATGCGGCTCGCCGATGCTCCTTAAATCGGGCAGGTTCGGAAAGTTCTTTGCGTGTTCCAAGTATCCCGAGTGTAAGACAACAAAACCGGTAGCTACAGGGGTTAAGTGTCCTGAAGACGGCGGCGACATTGTGGAACGGCGATCTAAGAGGGGCAAACCCTTCTGGAGCTGCGGGAATTATCCGAAATGCAAGTTCGCGACGTGGTATAAACCAGTGCCTGAGAAATGCCCTAAATGTGGGGCCGCATTCCTGGGAGAAAAGAGGAACAAGGCAGGGGACGTTTTTCTTTACTGTCTGAATAAGGAATGTGACTATAAGGCAGCTATGGCCAAAAAAGAAGAAGAAAGCGCGGTAGGGGCCTGAGGAAAGTCTGTTTAGGGAGCTGCCACAGACAGCCGTTCGCAGCTTTGTTGATCTTTATTTTGGTTGTACTATAATATTAGTAACTTTAGGATAACCGAAATGCAAGGAGGAGATTGAGATGAACAGGCTGCTATTTGGGGTTATTCTTGTCATTGTATCTGCTGCCATGGTATCAGCTCAGGGGGGAGTCAAGAAGAAACGGCCTCTGCCGGATGAATTCGGCAGAGTGATTATTAATAATAATTCGGAGAAGGCCGGGCTTGCACCGGTTGTTTTCAACCACTGGCTTCATAGGTCAAAGTTTACCTGCAGGCTGTGCCATGTTGACGTAGGTTTTGCAATGAAGGCCGGCACCACCGGCATTAAGGCTGCGGACAACGCTCGCGGCTTCTATTGCGGCTCCTGTCACAATGGGAAAAAGTCGGCTGACAACGTTCAGATGTTTGAGGCGTGTTCAAAGACAGCGGTTCCGGCCGATAAGACAAGATGCATGCGGTGCCACTCTTTGGGGAAAAATGTGACGCCGAAGTATGACTTTGCCGAGTTCACAGCAGGTCTACCGAAAGGGCGCTTTGGCAACGGCATTGACTGGGAAAAGGCTGAGGAGACAGGCGTCATAAAGCCGGTGGACTACCTGGAGGGTGTCTCAATAAAAAGAAAGGCGATAACTGCCCAGAAGGATTTTGCGCTTTCGCCGAAATTGGAAGGGATGCCCGAGATAATATTTTCTCACAAGAAGCACACACTGTGGAACGGCTGTGAGCTCTGCCACCCTGAAATCTTTGTCGGCGTCAAAAAGGGAACGACGAAGTATTCCATGGTTGAGATATTCGACGGCAAATACTGCGGCGTATGTCATGTGTCAGTGGCTTTTCCGTTGACTGATTGTCAGCGGTGTCACACAAAGCAAGTGCAGTGAAAAGGGGGTATAGTCTCAGGCAGTGAGATCGGGATGGACCGTGAGACCACCATGTCGTTATCTCTTTGTCTTTGCTTCCCACTACACAATAAGGAGTCATGAATGAAAGGATCTGTAATTTTCTCTATCTTGCTGGGACTCATCTTATTCTCATCCCCTGTAATTCAGGAGCCTTGCAGCAACGTGTCAATGCTTTATGGCACCGCGTACGCTGAGCAAGACTGGAAGACAGAGTTCGATGACATTTGCGGAAGGACCCAGGATGCCATGGCTTATTCTCCGGAGGAATTGAGGAAACTTGTCGAGAGGTGCGACAAGATAAAGCCCCTCATCGAAAAACTGGGGGAGACAGAGAGGAAGGTCTATCTAAGAAGGTTAGAGATGTGCAGAGAGCTTTTTGTTTTTACGCTTGAATCAAAAGAGAAGAAGTAAGTTATAGGATCCCGTTCGTCTCTAACGCTTCATCGCAGAGTGGCATTTTTTACAATCATTAATGGGAAATGCCATTCCCGGCGTCTTTTGTCGCAAACGCAATTTTCCCGTTATGGCATACCGTGCAGTACCTGTTCGTCATCTTCCCGTTTTCGTAGACAACACCCGTTTCATTAGCCTTCATGGCAAATTCAAGTTCTCCGTGGCATACCTGCAGGTATGCTTTGCCCGATGGACCCAGTGAGAGAAAATAACAGGGGTATCCCTGCTTTTGCGGTAGATCCTCTCATCAGAACGTCACCATACTCATCAGGAGGTGCTAGAAGGAGGAGGTCGAAATAGCCGTGGGAGAAAGCCAATTTAGTTATAAGACTAAAAGCGGCGACTATGAGAAAGCGACAAAACTTCTTGATATGCCTTTCTTCATACTTAATATTACAGCATGGCAACTGAAACGGCTACACCTAAAACAGGCACACATTTTTTGATAAAATATATGGTGCCGAAGGAACGGTATACCACTTGAGGTACACAGAATCAGAACCTCAGCATATAATAGTTGACTACCGGTTTTCGAAGGCATAATGGGACCATGCTACCAAGCAAGCCTCCCCGTCAGTCAGGTCGCATTGTCGCATGAATGCATTCACTGCTATCTTGGATACTCACATGAACAGGCAGGACAGCCTCTCCGAAGCAAACAAATGGAGTATGACCAGTAATCTGCTGCTGGGCGTTGAGAGGTCCACCGACCAGTCAATAGTTATTAAAAATCGAAACTAGTGAGGATTTGCGATAAAAACAAACAGTGACAACGCTGAGTTCACCAGCTGAACAGCGATAGGGGTCAAACAACTGGTTAAGAAACGACTCAGTTGTCCCTCGAGTTTGACTAGCGAGTTACTGCAGTTAGCGGGCGATATGAGCGCATCATTCGTAGGCTATTTGCCATTAGCCCACTCTGCAAGAGGATTCACCCATTGGTCGACCGGTTTTCTAAACAATCCATGCCCTTCTCCCGTCTCAAACTTTATTTCCTTGCCGGTGACCTTGTCCCCTGCTGCCGCAAAGAAGTCCTTACAAGTACCGCGGTCTGGATCGGCCGCGTCGTACATTGATAGAATTCGGCCCTTCATTTTTGGCGCAACGTTACTTGCATAGGTGCTATAGAACTCACTGCCCTTTTGGACACAGCCAGCCAGAACCACATAGTTTACTTTTGGGTTATCGCCCGCAGCTGCGGCCCACAGAGTAATCAACCCTCCCTTGGAGTAGCCCACCACGGTGATATTCTCAGGCGGAACCCCCCTGGTGCTGAGAGCCTTGACCTGGCTTGCCACCTTCTTACCATACTCGTTCGGTTTTGTGTCGGATGAACGCACTTCGCTAATGACGATGAAACCCTGTTTCTCGAAAGCCTTTACAATGCCTCTGTAGTCCTCGTTCGCTTTCCATACGCCGACCTTTTCGATCCCAATGCCGTGAAGGTAAATGAGGTACTTAACATCAACTTTAGGCGCGTCGGGTACATCAGAAAGTTGAGCGACCGCGGAAACGGGAAGCGTGCATACTAGTGCTGTTACAAATAGTTTCTTTATCATCTGGTCCTCCTCTGATCCTTTTGCAATTTAGAAACAGAAGTCTACATTCCCTAGGCACACAAGGAAGTGGGATAACCAATTATTAGATAGTTTCTTGCTAATACTCATTTTTATGATGTTGATCAGCCAAATAATACCAGATGTAATATTAGTCAGCGAAAATTCAACAATTCCCATTGCTGTTTTTCGATAATAACTTACACCCTTTTTAGGATTTTGAGAAGAGTCGGCTTCAGGAAGGAAATGTTGGCCGGAACCTACTTTTTTCTCAGGTGAGACTTTTCCCCCATACTGCCAACAGCTATTTTCGCGCATAACACCTACAACGCAGGTATTAGAAAACGAGACTGTTATCTATTACATGTGTAAATCGTCACGAATCAGAACAGATAGAGCCAACACAGTTTTAGTCATGCGGACATCAGAGGTTCAAAACAAATCTGCTTTTTATAGCCTCTTATTGATCGAGAACCTCTCGTATCTTTCCCAATATTTCATCCGGCGAGGCAGCCTTTGATATGAAGTTGATACCTCCCTCACCGACTCCAAGAGAGTCCATAATATCCGCAGTGTAACCGCTAATAAAAAGGAATTTAGTTGCCGGATGTATCTGCTTAATCTCCTCATAGACTTCCCTGCCATTTTTTTTTGGCATCCTTACATCAAGAAAGACAAGTTGGGGCCTGTCTTTATTCTCCCTATACACTCTAATCGCCTCTTCTCCATCCCCTGCCTCCAAAACTGTATATCCGCCCATCCTCAACATCTCACCCATTATCGTCCTCGCATCTTCATCGTCTTCTGCCAGAAGGACCGTCTCTGATCCTCTTACGGTTGGAGATATATCCTGGCCTAGCGGTTCGTTGACTTCTACTTTCACGGTGGGAAAGTATATTTTGAAGGTTGTCCCTTCTCCAGGAATAGACTCTGCATCGATAAACCCCTTATGTTGTTTCACTATGCCGTACGTAACTGCGAGTCCTAATCCCGAACCCTTTCCCACCACTTTCGTGGTGAAGAATGGCTCGAATATCTTTCCCCTTATTGCTTCATCTATCCCGGTTCCGCTGTCGGAAACTGTCAAAACAACATATTCCCCGGAGACACCGTAACCGTGTTGTTTTGCGAAGTTCTCGTCCATGTTCATTACGCTAGTGCCTATGGACAGTCTTCCTCCCGCAGGCATAGCATCTCTTGCGTTGGTAACCAGATTAACCAGGACCTGCTCTATCTGGTTCACGTCCGCCATCACTTTTGGGTTCTCGCCACTGAGCGTCACTGCCAACTCCATGTCTTCACCAATAAGCTGGCTTAACATTTTTCCTACACTTCGAATAATTTCATTGAGATGCACAGGTTTTAGTGTAATCTTCTGTTTTCTGCTGAAAGTAAGAAGCCCCTGACTCAGCGTGTTAGCCTTTTTCATCGAAGCGAGAATCTGTTCAGCATACTTCATAGCTTGGCTGCCTTCAGGCAGTTTTTTTTGTATGAGGTACATAGATCCCTTCATCGTTGTCAGAATATTGCTGAATTCATGGGCTATACCACCGGCAAGGATTCCAACTGCCTCCAGTTTTTGCGACTGTCGTAACTGACCGTTCAGAGCAGAAATCTCCTTCGTGCGCTGGTCGACGAGTTTCTCAAGATGAGTACGGTGCTCTTCCAGTTCCTTCTCTGTCTGCTTGCGCTCGGTGATGTCAATATTAAACCCCACGATTCCATCCACCTGTCCCTTACTCAAAATTGGTGAGATAACATTGTACACATACCTTTTTTCGCCCCCTATCATCAACTCAATCTCACCTTTGACAATCTCACCGGCAAAGGCCCGCCGGTTGTTGTGGAGCCAGATATTCAATGTATTCTGATCGTTGGCAACTTCCTTAGGTGTCTTCCCAATAAAGTCTCCCCAATGTTTTCTGCATACCTCATTCTGAAGGAAATATCTGCCGTCCCTGGCTATCCCGAACAGTTCAAAGGGTAGGCTTTCTATCAAGGTGCTTAGTTGGGCTTCACGAGCGCGCAGTGCCTCCTCGGCCTGCATGCGCTCGGTGATGTCGCGTATTACACTTACCCATCCTATACGCTCTCCATGATCGTCTTCCAGTGGCATAACGCTGTGATCAGTTGTAAAGATATCCCCGTTCTTGCGCTTCATATGAAATTCAGGTAGGTGAAGATGACCTCTCTCTCTTAGAGCAAGGGACAGGTGGTCCCTAAATTTCTGCAGTTCTGCCTCATTAACATGCAGGAAACTCGTTGTCTGTCCCAATATCTCTTTGCGACTGTAACCGAACATCTCAGAAGCTGCTGAGTTACAGTCCGTAATCTGGACAGTTTTAGCGTCAATGATGAAAACTGCTTCTTGAAGGGCGTCAAAAGTCTTTCGCAATAATAGCTGAGTGTTAGCTAAGACTCTTTCACTTTGGTTATGTTTGAATATTTCCACTGCGATTGCCTAATCCCCAAGGAGCTCTTTATACTTACTTCAGAGAAATCTACCGTTTTTTTGCGAGTTCTGTCAATAACGAGGAAGCTATTGAGTCAGTTCCCCTGATCTTGTCAATGTGCGGATTACATGAAGTCCGCGGTTATTAATAACCGCATCCGTTGCCGAGGAAGGAGGTTGTCTATCGCATACCTTCTCAAAAGGTGTGTACTCCCGTACTACGTCTTTAGAAAAGGCCGTTAGAAGCATGAACTCATTTTTTAGTGATTATTTACTTAACACAAGGCCTGTTGAAGAAGAACCTTTAGAGGAGGAATCAGTTCCCCCTCTAAGGGTTATCACATTTATTGGCGTGCGTAAACTCCGGAGGTGCTCACGAACATATCTCTCACTTTGCCGTTGTTGTCAATTACTTCGCCCTTTACCTCATTTCCATTCACGGTTACCAATATAAAGTGATAGAAGCCTCCCTTCTCGTCACTCGTGTATAGAGGGGCGCCGCCGCCGCCGGTAATTATCTGCGTGATGCCATCAACGGTCTTGCGTAAATAGAGGTGCTCATGACCGGCAAAGATAATATCCACCTTGTTCTTTTTAAGGAGCTCGGCAAGACGATCTCTGTCCTGCTGATACTTGTCAAGACACCCCATGTAATGGTGTCCACAGTCTTTCTCAGAGTATAGAGGGTGATGCACGAACACAAATTTGTGCTTTTTATCGGATGTTGAAAGCGTCTTTTCAAGCCATGCATATTGCTCCCCCGTTATCTTTCTATCCTGATCGGGGACATTTGAATCGAGAACGACGAAAAGGGAATCACCCGCCGAAAAGGAGTAATAGAGCTTGTTTCCCGGAAGCTCGACCTGCTCCTTATAAATCGCGTCGTTGTCCAAATCACTGGCGTCGTGGTTGCCCATACTGAAAAAGTATGGAGCGGTGATGGGTTTTGACAACTCCCAGAAAGTAGCCCAGAATCCCCCATCGGGCATGAAGACCATGTCTCCCGTATTTACTACAAAGGCCGGCTTATGCTCCATCAGACGTGCGGCAAGGTCGTGATAGACTTTGCCGCCGCTACGGGTATCCCCTAAGACGGCAAACGTCAAGCTCCCCTGAATCTTGCTCAAAGTCGCTAACTGCTGGCTTGAAGCTCCGTGAACCTCCGCAAACGACACAGCAGCGGTCAGACATACGACGAAGAGCGTTACAATATATAACTTTATCAGGCTTGCGCCCGAACCTTTTTGCTTCCATTTACTCATTTGATTGTTTAACCTCCCTGCGCAAAAAAACCTGCCGCGAAGGCAGGCTGTTTTTATTTGTATTTGTGCTTAAATTTTTCGCACAGTTTTATTATACGGAAAAAACTATCTTCTGTTTCAAATTATAGGCACGGATATTTTATTCGGACTTGATTTTGGCACGCACTTTATTGTATGCCTCTTCGAGTTAGTCTCCGGCAGCTTTTATTTTTTTTCTTTGCGGCCTCCCACGTCTTCCTGGTCTTTCCCTCACACTCGCCAATAGTCTTGCGGACGTTTAATTTCCGAGAGAATCAAACATCATTGACGATTTGCGTCACGCGTCAGATACAGGGAAGGAATGTTGCGTCAGCGACCCTACTTTCTTCAGATCCGATGTTCTCCTCGCACTCTGCATGGCTATTTTGCGGTGTTCACCGACCAGTCCGCAGGTATTGAAAGTCACAACTATATCAAAGGTACATCCAGTTATCCGCAAAGCCCGATTCTTCATTGGCGCGAGGGTTTCTTGCCAAACTAAACGCAGGGCAACCTCTTGCCCTATATAAAACCCTCCTGATTAACTGTTACTTTACTTTATCTCCTTCATCTCTTTTTCTGCCTCAAACAGCTTCATCTGACACCCAGATGAAAGGTTAGACTTATTCGCCTTCAGGCATTGCATTACCTTCCCCTCTCCGGGATGGACTACCACACAATACATCATGATATCGTCCTCACAGGCCTGATGCGCTTCCTTGACGGCCTCTTTCACCCACGCAAGATGCATTTTGCACGCCGTAGAAATTTGGGCCTCATTTTGCGTCAAACATCCTGCCATCCGTCCTTCACCTTGCTTTACGTTGCTACAGAACTTTGCTATATCCCCTACACAGGGTCCCCCTTCCTGCGCAAATGTCACCGGCGCCATTACCAGTATTGCTAAACATATCAAGGGAACTGACACTTTCTTCATGTTCTGCCTCCTATCTCATCCGTCACTTCCAGTTACAAGGTTTTTGTCCTCCTTTTTCAGCTTCATCTTATCACACATGAGATGGAAGACCAATCGATAAGGAAGGTCATTAGTCCCTTATCGGTCTTCGCCTGTCTGCAAATAACGACATGTACAACTCGTCCAGGGATACCTACGAAATTTGGAATAGTTTGTCATGGAGTATCCTCGAGGAGTCGCTCGTGACTGATAACCAACAGAATTTTGCTGCCGCACAATATAAAGAAATTCACCGACGCCCATTTAGAGGACGCCCATTTAGAGGACACCTGTCGAGCAAAAAAGATCTCTCTTTCGAAGTTTATCGACTTCTCCCTTTTTATTGAGCTGCCGACAATCGCTACCATTGCCGTTTTTTCATTGGGATTCGGCTGCAGTCTTCACTGTGCCAGACGCCCATCAGGATCGAGGCCACACCCAGAGATCACTCCCAAAAGAGGGCCCTTCCGCTTCATAGCGGACCAGAAAACCTTCGGCTCCGTGCCAGTTCCAATTTGTTTCGTACAAATCCTATGGTTCTTACACCAGTCCTTTATGGCTACCGGCCCGGGC
>OUUY01000010.1 GCA_900302705.1 Candidatus Sulfobium mesophilum | reverse complement strand
AACTCCCCTCTCTCGCACCATCTTATTTCAAGCCAGTCTGAGGGACTTTCAGCGAAATAACCGATGCGGGTCTGATCTCATAGCTACCCTATAGCTACCCATCTGGCCTCGTGTAGTGCCCCTAGAATCGCATAACGGCCCTCACCCCTTACCTTGGTATGGGTTCCGGTCCTGCGGGTCATACGGGCAGGCTGGCGAATAAACCGGGCTCTGAAGGTACTTTACGGAAGGGCGGGTCCGGAGGTGGTTTGCTCGCCGGTTATTCATCAACGGAGCATGAGCAGAAACGGGGGATACAATACCGATGACCGCCATGATGACCACATCATGATGACAGCCCGGTGTTAAACGTGGTCAGAGTGACGGGTGTCATTCCCCTCATTCCATTCCTTTTGTGTGTATGGTCTGGGTGACAGGGGTCTGCAATAAAAGAACCCCGGACGGTCCCCCCCGGCCCTTACTTGGTGAGGTTCCATTTCTGAGGGTCATAGGGGCAGACAGGCGAATCGCATTTGAAAGTTACACCGACGAACCGATAGTTATCAAACCGATAGTTATCAAACCGATAGTTATCATAAGTTGCAACTGCCTCAAAGGTACACTCGGAAACCCTTATGCCTCGGCTCTGCTCTTCAGTGCGGGGTACAGCCACCTACAAAGAAATGCATAGGTGAGGCAAATAGGTGCGACTACCAGTTGGAGGGTTGCCCCAGTACGAAGGAAGATGTTCGGCTGTTCTTTAATAAATTTCTCTTCGCAATAAAGAACCAGCAGATATTCTGTAAAAAAAAAGGGCAGAACCATTACTGACTCTGCCCTCTATATATAAATTTACAAAATTATTGTGGACAATCAACCTGGTCGATGCGGAGTTGCAGTAATCTCAGATTTTGATTGAAAATCTGCCAGAAGAAATCGAAGTAGCCAGGGTCGCCATTTCCCACACCGGTTTCAACCGGAAGCAGGTCGCTTGTTGCATTTGTCCAACTAGGTTTAATTCCCTTGATTCTGTCCACATCCAGGTGGCCTACCAGTACAAATTGGTCATTCGTCAAATTAGCTCTACAGTCTACCTGCGTAAGGACGTCATTGACCAGGTCAAAACAGATTATTGTGTCGATATCCATACATCCGCCCGGCTTTCCAAGGGCACGGGCATAGATGTTATAACAGCCATCCGGTAATAAGAGTTTTGCTGTACCATCCGTTGCATCCCTATCGATAACTGTAATATCATTAGGACAGTCAGTACCAGCAGGTATGGGGTTAGGACAATTATCTGAGACGAGTATCCTCACACCCTTTTGAAGCCATGCAACCGTGACTGGGTCCCCTACAACTGCACCACCGCCTGGGCCTGTGCCACAAACATCCCATTCTTGTGCCGTCTTAAGCGGAACAAAAATCGTGTGCCCGCTGGTCTGAATGTCTCCTGCATTGCCATTGAAGCAGTCAGGGTATGTCCCATCCGTTGTAGTCTGTGTGCACTTAGCGAAACCGATTATGTTTAGATTGTAATGGTTGCCTATTTTCAGGCTTCCGGCAGTTGCAATACCACTAACCACGAATAACATAATCACAGCAAATATAAAAACCTTCTTTCTCATCTCTCCTCCTTAATGGTCTTTCCAGATATTTGACGTTCTGCTCTCATTATCAAGACGCCTGTTGGTTACCTCCCGTACCGTGCCCGGATGAAAAGTTCACCTCCTCCTTCCGCGCCGTTACGGGGCTGAATGGGCTAAGGCATTATGCCTACGCCCCTGAAATTTGCACTTGGAAAAACAAGCTGCGGAGTATCAGTCTCCCATATATCTTAATGTTAGTCCCACAAGGGATCGAAGTCAACCACCTCAAAGTTTTAAAAATGGTTTTATATAGTTTTAAAATACCTTAGTACTATGGTTGCAATATGTCCGTTTTCTCAACTCTTTTACGCGGTCCAATTACTTGCAATACTAGGTACGCGACAATGAAAATCGTTTGGTCCTCCTTATGAACCCCTCAGTAACTTTTGCCTTCCCGTTGTTCAGCGTCTGCAGCTCCCTAGAAATTCACCCCTTTCTCAGTCCTTATGAAAATAATGAATGACTTCATTTACAAGGATTCCAGAGAACTCATCACAAGTCAAATTAAGTCTTTTTAATGATTCTGAAGAATTCAAACATAAGCTTGCCCAGGGACAGACAAATGGACACAGGTGAAGGAGAGACCAATGTCCGCGGCTTATAGGGAGAATTTAACGTCAGCTCCGATTTCTCAATTTTGAAGAGTATGAACGGAAAGAAACAGATTCAGTAAATCGAAATTGCTGTGATGTACAGGAAGAAGCCCTGCCTCCCCGAGTCCATCGACTAGTCGACAGGCATGAGACGACTAAACTTATTTTGAGATTTCCTATTGGAATGCGCACAAAAAAGGGTGCACATTTGAAGCACATCCCCTTTTTAAAATTGTGCAATCCGTAATGAAGCCCTAAGTCTTTCCCTGCTTAGGACTTCCCCGAGGGATTGCTCTATGAATAACGCTTTTCTATCTCCTCAGCTTCCTCCTTATAAGTCCAACTCCCGCAAGCCCTGCACCAAGGAGAAGGAAAGTTGAGGGTTCTGGAACGGAAATTCTGCCGAAGAGACCATGGTCCTCCTTAAACCCATCACCCGGGATGCCAGCGGTGAAGTAGAGACTACTAGAATCAAAACCAATACCGCCATTACCGAATCTCAGGCCCCAAAGTCCCGGTATGACAAGAGGATTGCCCGTGACATCTTCCAGAGTCCCGACCTGGGCACCGGTAACTGGATCGAAAGCATTGATTCTGCCATCGCCGAAATTACCGATCAAGAGATCGTTACTGTATTCTCCGAATCCAGTAGGCGCGATAGCCATTCCCCATGGGGAATTAAGCGGACTGAGCAGACCATTCGAGATAAGGCGTTTTATGAAGTTGCCGTTGGCATCGAACACGTCCACGATACCATTACCTGCTCCTGAAACGTCGTCCGCCTTGGCCGCATCCTGCAGCGCATATGTAACATAAAGGTTTCCATTAATATTCTGTATATTGAAGGGCGCATAGCCTGAGGGTAAAGTCGGATCCGTGAAGTTGCCCGTCAGGCTGGGCGCGCTTGCGTCCCCCTTTAACACGTCGATAGTGCCAGCGCGGAAATTCGCAGAATAAAGATAGACGTGTCCACCTACCGTTGCAACTGTGGTCCCCTTGTAAACATTCGCACTGTCTGCGGTCTGCAATACTTCTGCGAAGGTACCCAGAGCGCCTCTCCAGCCCGAAATTGTACCGTCCTCGCTCACGAAGAGGAAGACATCACCACCGAAAGCGCCGTTGACAGCGCCGGTGTTGAAGACCACGCCGGTGGGACTTCCGCCTGGTGACGGGAGAATCGTAACGACCAAGGGGACGGGCTCCCCTGTCCCGCGGTAAAGAGTAGATAGTCCTGTGCCATTATCGGAAATCCAAAAAGGGCTAGTGGGAGTTGAAGCTATCCCCCAGGGGTTGACCAGATTCGGATCAGTAAAGGCGGCAAGCCCTGGGATGTCAGAGACAAGATTGTCCTGCTGATACAACGTTGCCTCCACAGAAGCGCATGGAAGAAAGAGCGCAACTACCATGGCTATTAAACACACAAAGACAAGCACACCCCGCAAGAAAAAGTTATCATTCTGAGTATTCATATTTTTCTTCCTCCTTCCCTCAAACCAATTTCTATTTAGACACGCATTATCGGGAGATACAGAAGGGTAATGGCCTAGGATATGTCACCCTTCTGGATATGTATCCTCTAACGGCTATTCTTGAATCTCCTCCTCAGAAGCCCTACTCCAGCAAGCCCGGCACCTAAGAGTAGGAAAGTTGAAGGTTCAGGAACAGCAGTTGAGTTGACGCGAAAAACGCCCCTAGTGATTGGCTCTGTATATCCCAATGTTCCCCAACCGGCTCCTCCATCAAGGCTAAAGAGTACAGTGCCGGTGTCCCCGATAGAATTAAAATTCCATCCTGCCCAGGTATCGGATACTGGTGGAGACGCCACCAGCCAGTAGGTAGTTCCGACATCAAGGAGAGGATGGACAACTGAATCAGCGGTGAGGACAGAAGGATTGCTGCCCAATGTTCCCATTTGATTGATAAAAGTCCACGACTCCAAAGCTAACCCTAAAGGCGCACCTCCGCTGTCGTTCACAAGAGAGAGCATGACTTCATTTGTACCTGAGAGCATACTAGTCACAAAGTCAATGCTGCTAAGGTGGGCCGTGGTGCTTGGCGTGAAGCTCATCGCTGGTTCAAATTGTGGATTTTGGCTAGTTGAGCCAGAAACAGTCCAACCGAAGCTTGTGTCATAAGTATCACCTGCCCCGAAATTGTTAAAAAGGATGTCTGCCTGTGCCACTCCAGTACTAAGGAGTGCCAGCAAAAGAATTGCAAGAAAAACTACTCGCTTTTTCATATTATGTTTCCCCCTTCCCCTTGTTCGCACAAGGCTTCAAATGATTATTTCATTAAACCTCGTTATCAGAAACCTCTCCCTACTGAACAAGAAGCATAACTTATGCCTATTTCTAATTAATTGATTTACAAAGATTCTACTGATCATGTTTTTAGATAATAATAGTTTTGTAAGTATTCCCGACAGAATTAAAAGGAAGACTTTACAGTTGAGTAGAGGACGATGCATAGGGAAGGAGGCCGGTTCTTCCTGTTGATTTAACAGCTGTAATATTGCAGAAATGAAGTTGATCTACTGATGTGGTTTTCAGGAAGAAGTCGAGAAAGTGTTTACCTTCTCAAAAAGTAGGAGCAGCATGGCTAATACCTTCCCGGAGGTTAGCGAGGCAATTTCAATGTGCCCGATGTACTTTTCGCCAGCGGGCTTTGATCTAAAAGTCATGTCGCTCAATACGCAATCCCTTACGATTTTTATTGTCCTGCGTTTTCACCCTTCCTCATTGTTTTGAAAAAGCGGAGCCGGGCAAAGGAGATCCAAACCCGGCCCCACTGTCGCGTGGCCTGCAGACAGTCAGATGAGCCACGCACTATTTTTAGCGACCTTTGATCCAGCTCAATCGCTCTTTCAGGCTCTGTTGATAAGCCTCAAACCCTTCGTGGAGAGCCTTTTCCTTCCGTTGTTGCTCCGGAGATTTTCCGCCCGGTGTAGAACGGTCTAGCCGATACCGTAGGCGGCAAAAAAGACTGAGGTCCGGCACGCTCTTGTCAACGGGCGTGACCCTGCCTGCGGACAACATGTACTCTATGGCCTGCTCCCTCGTAAATGACACGATGCTGCCTGCTTCGTAGAGGCGCAGCTCGATGGGATG
The DNA here is from genome assembly GCA_900302705.1 of Candidatus Sulfobium mesophilum. GTDB lineage: Bacteria > Nitrospirota > Thermodesulfovibrionia > Thermodesulfovibrionales > UBA6898 > Sulfobium > Sulfobium mesophilum. The sequence goes on along the minus strand of OUUY01000010.1, from coordinate 1,197 downwards.
GGCAGCGGCCCGGTATCTTTCGGTGGCTTGGACTTCGTATGCAGCTTCGTCGGGGATGCCCTCAAACTCAAGGTTGCCGATACCCCCGGCGGCTTCTACTATTTCCTGCCAATTCACAAGCGGAATTGCTACTACAGTTCCCGCCGTTTGGATAACGGACTTGCCGTCGATCACAATGTGTTTTGCCCTGAGCGTTTTTGCCCGGATGAAATTTTGTTTGCTTTTTAAAACTTCCATTAGTCCTCCTCTTGCATGGGATCGAAAACGATTAAATTTTTTCTGAGCAATTCTGTTGCCTCGGTAACACTCAGCCGGAGTTTCTGGCCCGGGTGTAAATCCAGCCACTCCCCCGCTTCGGTGGTATGCCGGAATGATCGTACGACTTTATAAATGTCATTGTCTCGCAAGAATGTCGGCGCAATGCGCCCTGCGTGAAACAGCTCCAGCCGGGTCACATCCTTCAGCCGGACTAAGCTACCCGCTGGGATTATTACGGACGGCCCCGCTTTTATGGTCAGGTAAAAAGGCCTGTTCACCAAGAACGGCAGACTGTCAGGGTCGGCCCCGAGTTCGTTGATTATCGGTTCTTTTTCATTCATAGTGTATGTCCTCCTTTTTTGGTTTTAGTTCTGCCGCTGCGACTACCGCTTTAAGACTCGGGGCGCTCAGTTCCGTTAAAACCCGGTGAATAATCCCCCGGGTGATGCTTTCGGCTTCAGTGGCGCTGCCGCACCCCATCAAAAGCGGAGCCAGTGTGTCAGGGAGTGCCGCCAGTCTTACCCTCATGTTTTCCATAATTCCAGACCACAAAAACATCGCCTGTCCAGTATCTATCACCTCTCCCATCTCCCTCTTTAACTCCAGTTCTTTCCGGGCGGTTATCGCCCTCGTCAATCTGATCCTTTGGCTGGTTAACGTCACGTCTCCCGCTTGCCTTTCGGTCATCTCCCTGTAATAGAGGGCTATCTTGACCGCCGCAAGTTTGGCGTCAATCACACCCTTGTCAGGTTTAGGGACAACCCCGGTTTTTGCGAGTTTATAGTACGTCTGGATTGTCATTTGGCCCCCCTCTCTCTGGAAGGCTGTGACAAATTCCGCTACTGTCATTTTTTGCTCCATGCTGTCCCCGTTTAAACTAAACCCCTCAAATTTTTATCTGTGACTAGGATTTTCTCGACGTCCGAATCCACCCGTGTC
>OUUY01000100.1 GCA_900302705.1 Candidatus Sulfobium mesophilum | reverse complement strand
ACCCGTTTGAAGCAGGGTGAACTGCATTGATGCCGTTTGGGCTGTAAAGGCGAGGCCTGCTGCCGAACTTCGTATTTTTTTAGATGACAAGTTCTTGCGAATGTATTTAAATTCCCGGGGGACGGCAGCGCAGATCAGCAGTTTTTTCACGTTGACAGTTTAACCATTTTTGATAGATTATAGCAGACCTATACGTCAGAAGAAGGCCGCAAAATGCGGAACCTTGGTGCAGGGCTTTCCAATTGCGGATTTGTCACCGGCAATTTTTTCAGTTTTGTGCAGCCGATCGGTCGTTTTTTAAGTCTTTATTGTTATATAATTTTATTAAAAGAATTGCGCTTAATCCAAAGGGGCTTTTCGGATAGCGTACATTTTTTAGTTAAACCAGGTCCTTTAAGGAAACAAAAGATAAAGCAGGAGGTTATATCATGCAGAGATTCGGCAAAAGCAAATGGTTGAAGGTTCATATGCTTTCTTTCGTTGCAGTATTGGTGATGTTTCTAGGCGGCTGCGGCGGATCGGGTGGTGATAATACCCCGACCTGGAACATAGCAGGCGGTTGGTCCATGTTTTATGCTACCAAGGGCACACCGGGAGAGCAGGGACCTAATTTGTTTACGTTCACTACGTCGGGGAATACCATTGGGGGGGCTACCTTCCAGGGCCAAGCAATCTCAGGCACGCTCAACGGACTTGATATTCAGTTTCACTTTGTTGACACGAGCGACGGGGCTACCAATACTTCAACCGGGACTGTTGCCGCAGCTGACGGCTCTACTATGTCCGGCCTATGGACAAAGACCAACGGGCAGTCAGGGACATGGCATGGCGTTATACAACAGTCTCCGCGGGTCAATGTGACCGGCAATTGGAACATTTCTCAGACGACGAGCGGAGTTGCCGGGGAACTGGTGCTCGGTCTCTTTACTTTTGCCCAATCGGGCTACAGCATATCAGGAACAACGTCGGATGATAAAGCGATTAAGGGTGCAATCGGCCTTTCAGACATCTCTTTCTTCTGGGTTGGAAGTGATAATGTCACTCATACCTTCACTGCAACAGTAACATCCGACGGAAAGAGTATGTCCGGCACATGGTATGACACCAACGGGAAGACAGGGACCTGGCGGGCGACAAAAAGCTGAGAGAAGAGGCTTTGTCATTGCGGCAGGTCAGAATTGATATAAGGTAATTTCTTCATATTTAAGTGACGGCAAAGGGGCGGCCGGACCGTATGAAATGGCGGACGGCTGCCCTGTTCAGCTCTGGCCGCAGGCGGCGCTACATCCTTTTGGTTATCTATTCATATGAAATAATAGGAATTTTATTATACGAACCGAGATGAGAAACATCTTCATAAGACAGGAGCAACTTCGTGTCCTGAGTGGAATAACAGAAACCGTGCGAATAATAGAGCACATTTATTTCGCCCTGCTTGTAATCTTTAGGATGCATTGCAACAAACGTCACGCTGCTTCTGCCCAAAACCTTTGAGATGACATCTCTGAATTTCTGTTCCCTGCCGCGATCATCGAAATAATAGATTTTAAATTTCCATCTTAGTTTTCGCCGCGTTATTTCAGTAAGATTTGTAATAATCTTTTCCAATTCTCCGGTACTGTTTCGGAAAAAAGAGGTAAGCGGCGTCAAATGAATAAAGCACTTGTAGTGGGCGGAGGCGCCTACAACAATGTGGCAGATTGAAAAAGATAATTCAGGAAATGGAAATATAAGAACCGTATGTTCACTCAACAGATGCTCGTCAACTAACCACAAACATTTCTCCGGAGACCATCTGTTTGTGCCGATTAGCACAATTTTACTGATCTCTGACACTGGCTTCTCGGTAAGTTCAATAGTACTCTGACGCTCTTCTTCGTGCCGCTTGCCTTTCACGGGTCAATCTTCCTTCTTATCTGGTGAGGTTAAGATATTGTACATAAAAAGGAATTCTGGTACATTTATCATTAAAGAAACCTCACTCATCATAAGGGGGAATTTCGATGAAGAAATTCTTTTTATTTCTTCTGGCCGTTAATTTGCTGATTCTTTCATGCCAGACTGTTCCCATTACAGGAAGACAGCAATTAAGCATTGTGCCTTCAGAAACCGTCATGGGAATGAGTCTTCAGGAATATGATACTTTCTTAAAAAAGCATAAGGTGATTACTAATACGAGGGAATCAGACATGGTAGGCAGGGTTGGAGCACGGATCGAGCGAGCCGTTGAAAAATATCTTTCTGAACACAATATGTCGGACAGCCTGAAGGGATATAAATGGGAGTTTAATCTCGTTGAAGATAATGCAATCAACGCCTGGTGCATGCCTGGCGGCAAGGTTGTAGTATACACCGGTATTTTGCCGCTTGCAAAAGGAGAGGAAGGCCTCGCAGTTGTCATGGGACATGAAATCTCACATGCGATTGCCAAACATGGGGATGAACGGCTAAGCCAGGGGCTTGTTACGCAAATGGGTGGAATCGCATTGGCGACAGCGTTATCGCAGAAATCAGAAGAAACCCGTGGCTTGTTCCTTACAGCGTTTGGAGTTGGCACGCAGGTGGGCATATTGCTGCCCTACAGCAGGGTCCAGGAGTCAGAGGCCGACCGGTTAGGGCTTATTTTTATGGCAATGGCAGGTTACGATCCACGGGAAGCCGTAGATTTTTGGAAGCGGATGGAGAGCGCTAAAAAGGGTGCATCCGTTCCTGAATTTCTGAGCACCCATCCGGCAGATAAAAGAAGAATCGAAGATATTGAAAAATTACTTCCTGAGGCGATGCGGTATTATCAGAAATAAGGTTAGCGACAAAACGGGCCCAAAACAAGCGAATAGAGTGCGTCAATAAGCGGGCAGTTTTTTATTATGTCAGCGTGGGTGTCTAGGCGCGTTATGAATAACTGCTTTTTCTCCGATCATGATATATCCAAGCAGGTGATTCGCCGTCAAGCCGTTCCTTTTTATTTATCACTTTCCGCCGGTACTGGTCATGCTCTGCGGAATAACGAGCGTGTAGTCTGCAACATCTCTGTAGTCGTCAAGGAAATCGAGCGTTTTGCCTTCCACCGATGTAATCGTTACGATGGCAAGATCCGGCTGTGCCTGCTTTAGGTACCAAAATATTCCACCGTATCTTCGGGAATGGTACTCGCCGTTGAGATGCATGAAAAGTTTTTCGGGAGAGTGGTTCTTCAGAATGAAGTAGGCCATCGTGGCGTCTTTTATCGCCTGTGCTGCAAGGAAGTTTTCCGCTTCCATGCCATGGGCGTTGCCAAGGTCAAGAAGATCGCGGTATGTAGGGCTCTTAAGATCAAGCGGAATAGGGAGTGGGGCGATCCACTGTTTAGCCTGGTCCGACAACTTTTCGAGCGCCCGAAGGCCGTTCCTTGACACAATCCTTGCGTATCGTCTCGGAATATTTGTTCCTATGAATGGTATTCCGTGGTTACGGGCAAACTCCACGACCGGTCGATAATCGGTCTCGTAATTGTCCCAGACCTTTGCTTCTGCCGTGAGGTTATCGTGCCCTATGGTTCCCTCCATGTACTCGTCTATGATGATCTGATCATCTGCCTCAAACATCTCGGCGCCGACAATCAACCGTTCCTTCACACGGGCAAAGAGGTCTTTTGTGAGCTCGAATTGAAGCCAGTGGACAATGGGGTTGATATGAAGTTCCCCGAATAGAACCACAGAGGATTTCTCGAGATGATCAAGCATGGTACCATAACGCGTCTCCGCACCGCGTCGATCAAAGAGTCTGTAAGCAGGTTTGTCAATCACGAGCGTAATTCCTTCGGGTGTGCTACGCATGTGCCTTCTTTACCCGACATCATCTTTCATATGGGCCTCATGCTCAAATTCGTTTCTCCGGTACTGATTATTCTGCGGATTGATCAGAGAAATACCTGTTCTCTTGCTTTCGAACAGGGGGCGCCCGTATGCATCATAGCTACTCTAAATCATATCACTTTTCCGTTGAAAGTATAGTAGACTATCTTCATCCTTTTCGGAAGGTCTGTGAACCTGGCATCTGTATGGGAGATAAACAGCGAGAAAATCTATTGCCTGACAGACCTATTTTAGTGAGCTGCCTATGGGTACCATAATCGGGGCTGTGGCCGGATTGGTCCTATTTTCAATTTTTGGATTTCTGCCGGCATTCCGGTTCGGCAGCTCTTTGGCTCTCTACATGTTATATAAAGTCACGGGAAAGTCTGTTGCGCCGACCCCTTTGGCCAGAGCCTTTATCATCGCCGGAGCCCTACTCAGTATATTTTGTGGAGCAGCTATCTCTATTTTTGGGGGAGCATTGCTTGGCAGCATCTTTCTAATCTAGTTTCCGCTGATACTCAACTCATCCCCGCTACAGGAAAATCCAAGAGAAGAACTGCTGCCTCCAGGGGGAAAATATGTGAGACGATATTGATTTTTAAAAAAATCGAGTCAAACTGTAATCAAATACGTGCATGGCAGATCCCCGTGGCATAACTGAGGGTCAAATGGTGGGGCGAACGAAAAAGGAGGAGCAAGATGAGTTTCCTTGATGAAGTAAAAGACAAAATAGTCAGCGCGGTTGGAGGAATGAAAGGTGAGCACTCAGATCTTATCGATAGTATCATGGGTATGATCACAAATAAAGAATCCGGAGGGCTGGAAGGTCTGGTCAACTCCTTCAAAGAAAAAGGATTAGGGGACATCATGTCGTCCTGGATCAGCACTGGCAGAAATTTGCCCGTTTCTGACGATCAGGTCCAGCAAGGCATCGGTAAGGATCAGATTCAACGACTTGCGGAAAAGACAGGGCTCTCCCCCGATGCTGCTAAAGCCAAACTGGCCGAACTCTTACCGGATATCATTGACAAACTCACGCCCGAAGGGAGAATACCTGAAGGCGGTCTTCTGGAAAAAGCCTTTGATTTTCTCAAAAACAAACGCTAAGAAATGAGGGAAAGGACCGCCCTCATTTTCTTTACGAAAAACTTAACGTGGTGCTTCAACCAACAGGACCTGTAGATGGAGCATAGACCTCATCACGAAAGAGTCTTAATAACTGCTTTTGCCATCGGCATTATTTTAGGGGCATCATTTTTCCTTCCTGCATGTAGAGGTGAAAAGAAATCACAGCCGTCTTCCCAACCTGTTGTCACAGTAATGGAGGTGGTCAGGAAGGATGTGCCGGTTTCGTTCGAGCATGTTGCGCAGACGCAGAGTTCCCACCTGGTCAACATCCAGGCGCGGGTAAGCGGCTTTCTCGACAGGCGTTTATATACAGAGGGAGCGGTGGTGAAAGAGGGACAGGTACTCTTTCAGATGGATGCAAAGCCGTTTCAGGTGCAGCTTGATCAGGCGAAGGCAACACTTGCCAAACAGGAGGCGGCGCTTGAGACGGCCCGCCTGAACCTTGCTCGAACAAAACCTCTTGCTGAACAGAATGCACTTCCGCAGAAGGACCTCGACAGTGCAGTCGGACGATACCAGTCTGATGCGGCGGCAGTGGAGCAGGCTAAAGCGCAGGTCGAAACAGCGAAGCTTAATCTCTCCTATACTACGATCACCACACCTGTTACCGGCGTAAGCAGCGCAGCTCTGCAGACTGACGGCACATATATAAGCGCCCAGAACAGCCTGCTCACGACAGTCGCAGTGCTGTCGCCCATGTGGGTGAATTTCAGCGTCTCCGAAAATGAGATGCTGAGATACCGCGAGCAAATTGCCAAGGGTTTATTGCGCGCCCCTGGAGACGGTATCTATATGGTTGAAGTCATTCTCGTGGACGGTTCCGTCTTTCCGCATACAGGCAGGATAACTTTTGCCGAGCCGTCCTTTAATGCACAGACGGGCACGTTCCTCATACGCGCGAGTGTGAACAATCCCGACGGGTTACTGCGTCCGAACCAGTATGTCAGGGCGCGCCTGAAAGGCGCTGCCCGGCCGAAGGCGATGATGGTGCCCCAGCGTGCGGTTCAGCAGGGATCAAAGGGCCACTTTGTCTGGGTAGTGGGAAATGACAATAAAGTCGAGCAAAGACCTGTTGTAGTCGGGCAGTGGCACGGAGAGGACTGGTTCATATCAGAAGGATTGAAGGGTGGCGAGCAGGTGATAGTTGACGGAGGCCTTACGTTGCGGCCGGGCATGAGCGTCTCCGCTAGGCCCTATGATGCCGGGAAGGGATCAGGGGCAGACGGTTCCCTGCCAAAAACAGAACCCGCAAAGGGAAGCAAATAGGCGCCCGGTGTTCTCAAGATTTTTCATTGAGCGGCCGATATTTGCTGCAGTCATAGCGATAATAATCTGCATCGCCGGCTTTGTTGCGATGACAGCTCTGCCGGTAGAGCAATACCCGAGGATCACACCTGTGCAGGTCACTGTATCGGCAACCTATCCAGGTTCAGACTCGCGGACCCTTGCCGACTCAGTTGCTGCCCCGATAGAGGCACAGATCAACGGCGTCGACAACATGCTTTATATGTCTTCAACGAGTTCTTCGACCGGACAATTGACGCTGACAGTTTACTTTACACTTGACACCAATCCCGACGTTGCCCAGGTGCAGGTGCAGAACCGGGTCAACCTCGCTCTTCCCCAGTTGCCCGAGGCCGTGGTGCAGCAGGGCGTTTCGGTGCAGAAAAAAGCCTCGTCCATCATGATGTTTATCGGCATCTTCTCCAAAGACGAGCGTTACAGCAGCAACTATATCGCAAATTACGCAAACGTGTATGTACTTGACGCGATAAAGCGTGTGCCGGGCGCCGGCCAGGCACAGATTATGGGAGTGCCCGATCAGGCGATGCGCATCTGGATGAACCCCGAGCGGATGGCATCTCTGGGGGTAACGACGAGCGACATACAGCAGGCGGTTGCAAGCCAGAACGCACTTTACGGCGCCGGGCAGATCGGTCAGCAGCCGACTTCAGGGCCGGTTCAGCTGACATTTCCGGTAGTTACGCAAAGACCGTTTACCGAGCCGTGGCAGTATGAGGACATAATCCTGCGCACGAGCCAGGATGGCAGCGGAATCGTAAGATTAAAAGACCTGGCGCGCGCCGAGGTGGGTCTCAGGCAGTATATAGCCGACAGCAGGCTGAACGGCACGCCGGCCACTTTTATCGCGGTCTACCAGCAGCCTGGGGCAAACGGGCTCGAAGTGTCTAAAGCGGTCCGCAAGACGCTTGAGGAGATGAAGTCCCGCTTTCCCAGCGGGATGGACTATGTCGTGTCCCTCGACACGAACGACTTTGTGCGCCTTTCCATCAAAGAAGTCGTCAATACGCTGTTTGAGGCCATACTGCTAGTGGTTCTTGTCGTATACCTCTTTCTCCAGAGTCTTCGCGCAACTATCATCTGCGCCGTAGCGATTATCGTCGCCCTCGTAAGCACATTTACGGGCATGCTCCTGCTGGGTTTTTCGATCAACCTGCTTACCCTGTTCGGCCTTGTGCTGGCGATAGGAATGGTGGTGGACGACGCCATAGTAGTGGTTGAAAACGTGGAGCGCAATATGACGAGATTCCATCTCACTTCGAAGGAGGCCACAACCAAGGCGATGGGAGAGATATCCAGCTCTCTCGTGGCGGTGGTGCTGGTCATGGCGTCGGTCTTCATCCCGGCGGCATTTCTTCCGGGTGCCACGGGCCAACTCTACAAGCAATTTGCAATCACCATCGTCATTTCAGTGGCCGTCTCCGGTTTCGTAGCTCTCACTCTCACGCCTGCGATGTGCGGGGTCTTGCTTAAGCACACCACGCCGCCACAGCGCGGTTTCTTCGCATGGTTCAACCGCGGCGTCGACAGCATAACCAGGGGCTTCGGCAACGCTGTGTCGTTTGTCATAAGACGGATGGTCATCGCTTTTGTAATTTTGGCTTGTCTTGTTTATTCGATTGTCCATTTGTTTAAGATTCTGCCTACTAGCTTTGTACCAAACGAGGATCAGGGATATGTGATGTCCGCGATTATTATGCCCGATGCTGCAAGCCTCGACCGTACAGGAGATGTTTCAAAAAGGGTTGAAGCCATCTTCAAAAGAATCTCCGGTGTGGAAAACCGCACCGAGATCACCGGCTACAGCCTGCTCGACAGCGGATTCAAGACCAATGCAGGAACATTCTTTGTGACGCTGAAACCTTTCGACGACCGTTATTCATCGGCGAAGAAGGCGCGCGCCGAAAACGCCCGCGCCGTGCTGACGGGGCTGAACAGGGAAGCCAGAGGCATCAGTGAAGGACTCGTGATCCCGGTGCCGCCGCCCGCGATCCCGGGGATCGGGACAACGGGCGGTTTTGAGTTCTGGATACAGGACACGGGAGGCGGCGATCCTGCGAGGTTGGACGAACTCACACAGCAATTCCTTCGCACGGCCCGTCAAAGGTCGGAACTTACAGCCCTGAACTGCACGTTCCGCGCAGCGACTCAGCAACTGAGCGCCGATGTCGACCGCGAAAAGGCCAACCTTCTCGGCGTGCCGGTGAAGGATGTTTACAGCGCGATTCAGGCACAGTTCGGGTCGCTTACGGTCAGCCAGTACAACGAGTTCAGCAGGGTCTGGTGGGTAATTCTCCAGTCCGAACCGAAATACCGGCAGGATCCTGGGGATCTGACGCGCCTGTACACGAGATCGAATCAGGGCGAGATGGTGCCGCTTTCCGCTTTGGTCACTACCAGGTGGGTAACCGGACCTGACCTGTTGCCGCATTTCAATGGCTTTCCTGCTGCAAAGGTGAACGGCAATGCTGCGCCGGGGTTCAGCTCCGGCCAGGCGATCGCCGCGATGGAGGAGGTCGCCCGTGAGGTGCTGCCGCAGGGTTATACATTTGCATGGTCGGGCCTTGCATTTGAGGAAAAGAAATCCGGCGGTACGTCGGCGATCGCCTTTGTGTTCGGCCTTATAATCGTGTTCCTCGTCCTTGCCGCCCAATATGAGTCGTGGACTCTTCCCGGTTCTGTGATGATGGCTGTGCCCTTCGGCGTTCTCGGCGCACTGACCGCCAACTGGCTTCGGGGCCTCGAAAATGACGTATATTTTCAGATCGGCCTTCTCGTGCTGATCGGGCTGGGGGCGAAGAATGCGATCCTGAGGGTCTCCTTTGCTGTCGAGCTGCGCAAGCAGGGCAAATCGATTATGGACGCGACGATCGAGGCAGGCGAGCAGAGGCTGAGGCCTATCATAATGACCTCGCTTGCCTTTGCCCTCGGCGTGTTACCTCTTGCAATCGCGATGGGTGCCGGCGCCAATGCCCGTCATTCCATCGGCACGGGAATTATCGGCGGCATGATCGGAGAGACTACATTGGCCATGCTCTATGTGCCGTTGTTGTTCTACCTGTTTGACCGGCTCAGCCAGCGTTCGGAGATGAAGAATTCTGTCTCGGGCGGTATGAACCTTGCCGGTGAAAAGGCGGTTGAAGATACGGCTCATGAGAACGTAAAGGACGGCTGAGATGTGAGGCCTCTCTTATCAGTTGCAAACTTGAAGAAAATGATACGCTAACCGGCCTCTGATAATTTATGTCCCGGGGAACATGCAATTACATTTTAGAAACGCGCCTTGTCAGTAACCCAAGGAAAAGGTCACCTGCCGGTGGGCTTTGATTCCTGCTTTATCTGTGTAAGTCGTTCTCCGGCCTTTTTAGCATATGTGCTGTCAGGATATTTCTTAAGGATCTCCTCATATAATTGCACAGCGTGGTCCTTGTTGTTTTGTTTTTCCTCGAACTGGGCGGTATCGTAAAGTTCGGCAGCCCTGCCGCTGGAACATCCAGAAACAAAAAGTGCAATCATTATCACAGCGGATGCGCAAACCCTTTTCATCGTTTCTCCTTATTCTTTTTTCCCAAGGATCTCACAGATTGCCCTTGCTAAATCTTTATCTATCATAAATGCGCCGTCAAGGTGAAGTTCGATGATGGCGTCAATTTTGTCGATGAGGGCGCCCATATATTTCATGCAACCCACAATCTGGATCATCCGGATGTTCTTCATATCCGCCAGCCTGCTGATCTGACTCAGCTGCTCCTCGCTCCTGCCGTAAATTTCATCGACTATAAGTGTAATCTCATCCTTTAAAGTGAAGAGTTCGGCAATGTTATCGACGATCCTGATGTCCTTTCTAAGCGAAAGTATGTACTTAAGATATTTTTCATAGCTTCCGGGTCTGGTCTTGCCCTCATAATCAACCGGGTTGCCGACGTAATAGACATTTGCATTTGTGCTGAGCGCCTTAACGGTGTTGGTAATCTTGCCTACGCCCTTGACCCCGCAAATCAGCACGTTTTTGTAATATTCGAGCACCTTTTTTATGTTGTCAGAATTGTCATCTGTGAAGGCGATCTTCCTGGAGATATCTTTTTCTCTAGTCTTCATCACATGGACCTATTTTTTATTCAGTATATACTTAATTGCAATAAATCTTCAAAGGACAGCGATGGTCCAAACCAGTAGTCAGGAAGGGTTGCTGCTATCGCCTCATGAGTCTGAACACTGAGAGAAGCCCCAGCAAAAGGGACATACCCGCGGCGATAATTGAGGGCGTCTTGTTTCCCAGAAGGGCAAAGAAGAGACCGGCTGAGGACGCGGTTACCGTCAAGATCACCAGGAGCATAACATCTGTCAGTGAAGTCAGCCTACCTGTGATACCCCGCATCTCAGCCTTTGAGATCTTGAAGGACAGCTCACCCCTGTTTGCTTTTTTTAGAAATGCCTCGGCCTGAGAAGGCAGGTCAATAAAATTCCAGAACTTCTTTTCGATAGTTAAGATTGCCTGTTTTATGCGTTCCTGCCGGCTGCCCGCGAGAAACTCCTTGATATACGGCTTCCCGATTTCTATGATATTAACCTCAGGATTAAGACGGTAGGCCATGCCGTTTAACATCCCGATCGTCCTTCCTAGCAGTATGAAATAGTTAGGAACCTGAAAGTTATCGAGTACGCCCCGTATATTAATAATCTCGTTCCCGATATCGTCAATGGTGAGGGACTTCAGTTCCTCAGGTGTGCTGTAGCGGTACTTATCGATCAAGTCCTGGGTGACATGCGCTATCGCTTCATAGTCAGCGCCTTCGATAAGAAATCCAAGGTTCCCGAGGGCCTCGATGATGCCGGAGGTATCGTTTTCAACGATTGCATTGGCATAACGCCGCAGATTTCTTTTCGTGGAGTCGGATATGGCCTGCACCATGCCGAAATCGACAAAGACGAGCGTTGGCCCCTCGTTGACAAAAATATTGCCCGGATGCGGATCGCTGTGGAAAAATCCGTGCTCAAAGATCATTCTTGAGTAGGTTTCTGCAAGGAGGTTGACCAGCTTCCTGCAGTCCATTCCGGATGCCTTTATCACTGCGCATTCGGTTATCTTGATGCCGGTGACAAACTCCAGGGTGAGGACTTTGCCCCTCGAGTATTCCCAGTATACCCTGGGTATGACGACCCTCTCGTCGTCAGAGAAGTTCTGTCTGAATCTCTCGCAATTCCTTCCCTCCTGGACGTAGTCAAGCTCAGCCCTGACGATTCTCGAGAATTCCTCGTGAAGCACCCTGAGATTGATCCAGCCCATCCTGCCGCGCATCAAATTTATCAGGACCTCGAACATTCTGATATCTGTTTCGATAATCTTTTCTATCCCCGGATATTGGACCTTGACGGCCGCCTCCCTGCCGTCCTTCAGGACAACCCGGTGGACCTGGCCGAGTGAGGCCGCTGCGAGGGGCTCCTTTTCGAACTCGGAAAAAATCACCTCAGGCGCAGAACCGAGTTCATCGATTATCCGCTGCCTGATTTCCTGAAAGTCGTGAGGAGGGACCTGGTCCTGAAGCTGGGAAAGCTCATTAATGTATTCGTCCGGAAGAAAGTCTATCCTCGAACTTAGAAACTGTCCGACCTTGATCATTACGCCCTTCATTTCAAGGGCCTTTAATCTGATAAGCGACGCGTTCCTTCCGTGGAGTTTTTTGAGATACGCCGCCTTCATTTCCATCGGCATAAAAAGGCCCAAGAAGTCTGCAATCTTGTAAGAAATCAATATCCTGAGGGCTGTCACAAGCCCTTGAAGAAATCTTTTTCTGTAATGAATTCTGGTCATAGGAACTGAGGGTATAAACTCACCTAATATAGAATGTAACGGAAATCATGGATAAAAGCAATTTGGAATTGCGGCGTATCAAAATAGTTTTACAGCTTAAACCTATGTGGTAAAATTTTCTCACTCTAATGAGCATGCCGGGCGATATTATTATATCTTTAAACAGTTGCTTGCAGGATATAGCAGTGGCTTTTTTGGCTGTCGGACTTACTGTTGTGCAGATACTCTCAATAAAATATCCCGCTTCCGGCGAGGCGGCAGGAGCGGATCTATTTTTACGCGTCTATAAAATTGTTGCTCGGATCAACTCTTATGCCTTTTCCATGATGATTGTTACTGGTGCTTTAATGGCTGTATATATCAGGAGGGGAGGCGGTCCATTGAGGCCTGGATATCCTCAGGTTGTTGCGGTGTCCGTTAAGTGTGGGACCATGCTCATTCTCGCCGTCATCGGGCTGTTTATATGGTCAGGGCTTTCAAAAAAAGTGGGTCGTCTGGGATCAAAACCTAATTCTTAAGCGGTTGGAGAATCCGGGCGCCTGCACTTCTTTGCGGCCAGTTTTATCAAGTTTTAGGCTGTCTTTTGCGGCCTCCGTGCTACAGATTTTTTAAAACCCGCTATGGTAAAATGCTTAGGTGATAGAAGAAATAGGCATTGTCAAGAGTGTCGAGGGAATGACCGCGGTGGTTGCCGTGGCAAAGAAAAGCGCCTGCGAGGGTTGCACGATGGGGACCTGCAAACCTGAAGAAAAGAGCATGGAAATAGAGGCCTTGAACCAGGCCGGTGCAAAGGCAGGTCAGAGGGTAAAGGTTGCAATAAAATCATATACGTACATGAAGGGGACGATGGTGGTTTACGGGTTGCCGGCAGTCGGTCTGGTGGCGGGTGCTGTCGCAGGCAAGGAGTTTATGAGCAAGATCTTTCCGGCTGCTGACCCCGATGTGCTGTCTGCAATTTTCGGGTTCGCCGCCTGCATCCTGTCCTTTGTCTTTGTGAAGATCTGGGCCCGTAAAGCAGGAACAAGGGCCGATGCCAGGCCGGTCGTCGAAGAAATACTGAATTAAAGGGGCAGTCGCAGAACAGTCCCGAAAATATTTTGATATAGGGGGGCTTCATGGCTAACTTTGAGGTAGGTAAGATCAGAAATGTTGCAGTCATCGCGCACGGAGGCGCCGGTAAGACTTCTCTTGTGGAGGCGATGCTTTTTGATTGCGGGATGACCGACAGGATGGGGAACGTGCAGGACGGGACCACTGTTACTGACTATGAGCCGGAGGAAATTGACCGTAAGATTACCATCACCTCATCTCTTGCATTTTGCAATAAGGACAAGCACAGGATAAACCTTATGGACACGCCCGGTTTCATAAACTTTATCGAAGACACGAGGGCGTGCCTCAGGGTTGCCGACGGGGCTGTAATTATCGTAAGCGCCCTGTCAGGTGTCAAGGCTGAAACCGAGAAGGTCTGGAAATACGCATGCGAATTCGAGATACCGAGGATTGTATTCATCAACAAGATGGACAAGGACACCGCAAATTTTGAAAGGGCGCTGAGCGAACTCGAAAAATCCTTCGACACTGAAGGCGTACCGCTGCAGATCCCGATGGGGGTGGGTGAAGGCCTCTCCGGCGTCATTGATATAGTGAAGATGAAGGCTTATCGCTTCAATGGCGGCAAGACTGAAGAATCCGATATTCCCGGCGATATGCTGCCCGAGGCAGAAAAGTACAGAAAAAAACTGGTCGAAAAGATTGCCGAATCCGACGACAAGCTTTTGGAAAAATATCTTGAGGGCGGCGAGTTGACCAACGAAGAGATTATAAACGGGATAAAAGAGGGGTCGCTTACGAGGAAGTTCATTCCGGTTAGCTGCGGGTCTGCCCTGAAGAATATAGGTATTCAGAGCCTCATCGAATCTATGATCCTATGCCTCCCCTCCCCTGTTGAGATGGCGGCCATATCCCCGGTCAAAGGCAAGAACCCCAAGGACGGCAGCGAGACGGTAAGGAAGCCGGCCGACAACGAGCCCCTTTCCGCATATGTTTTTAAGACTATCGCCGACCCCTATGCCGGCAAACTTTCACTCTTTAGAGTCTACTCGGGTACGCTAAAGGCGGATTCGAACATTTTCAATTCGACCGCCGATACGAAGGAACGTGTCGGACAGATCTTTTACCTGCTTGGAAAAAAGCAGACGCCTGTGCAGTCTCTCGGTGCGGGCGAAATAGGCGTCGTGGCGAAGTTGAAGGGAACCAATACAGGAGACACGTTCGCTGACGACTCCAAGCCGATAGTCTTTGAGAAGGTCAAATTCGCCGACCCGATAATTTCTTACGCGATTGCGCCAAAAAGCAAGGGAGACGAGGAAAAGGTGAGCATCAGCCTTCACAGGGTGCTTGAAGAAGACCCAACGCTCAGATTTACAAGGGATGAAGAGTCGAAGGAAATGATAATCTCCGGTATGGGGCAGGTCCATATCGAGGTTGCTCTTGAGCGGCTCAAGAGGAGGTTTGGCGTCGAGGTGGAGATGAAGACGCCTAAGATACCATACAGAGAGACGATAAAGTCTTCCACAAGTGTTCAGGGCAGATACAAGAAGCAGTCGGGAGGAAAGGGGCAGTACGGCGATTGTCATATTAAAGTCGAACCGATGCCGAGGGGCAGCGGGTTTGAGTTTGTCGATAAGATCGTCGGAGGGGCGATTCCGAGGCAGTATATTCCGGCTGTCGAGAAAGGTATTGTAGAGGCGATGCATGAAGGCGTGGTAGCGGGATATCCTATTGTCGATCTGCGCGTTACTCTTTTTGATGGCTCTTACCATACGGTGGACTCATCGGAGATGGCCTTTAAGATAGCCGGCTCAATGGCTATAAAGAAGGCTGTTACAGAGGCCCGTCCTGTTTTGCTTGAACCGATAATGAAGGTCGAGATCACTACTGCCGACGATACACTCGGCGCGGTTATCGGGGATCTGAACTCAAGGAGGGGGAAGGTCCAGGGAGTTGAGCCGCAGGCAGGCGGAAACCAGAAGATATTGGCGCAGGTGCCGATGTCGGAAATGCTCACCTATGCCAACCAGCTGCATAGTCTTACATCCGGCAGGGGACTTTATTCAATGGAGTTTTCCCATTATGAGGAGGTTCCGGCCCATCTGGCGCAGAAGATCGTAGCAGAGCGCCTAGCACAAAAAGAAGAGAAAAACGCGTAGGGGGGGACGGTCACAGCGCAAAGAATGGCAGACATATACCGTATGAAATTCTATCGGATATTAGATATCGCATGAAGGCCCTGATCCTCAGCGGAGGCAAGGGCACTCGACTCAGGCCTCTGACCTATTCCGGCGCAAAGCAGCTTGTTCCAGTTGCAAACAGGCCCATCCTTTTTTATTGCATCGACAACATCGTACATGCCGGCATCAGCGACATAGGCATCATCATATCGCCTGAGACCGGCGATGAGATCAAAGAGTCGGTGGGAAACGGCAAGAGGTGGAACGCCAGGATAACGTACATCCTGCAGGACGCTCCTTCGGGTCTTGCCCACGCGGTTAAAACTGCAGACAAGTTCCTTAAGAAGTCCCCTTTTGTTATGTACCTCGGGGATAATCTCATCGGCAGGGACATAAAGAAATTTGTGGAGGAGTTTACAAAGAAGAAATCCGATGCGCTCATCCTGCTTAAAGAGGTCGAAGACCCGAGACAGTTCGGCGTCGCCGAAGTGACTAGCAGCGGACATATCGTAAGACTGGTCGAAAAGCCCGACGACCCGCCCTCCAACCTTGCGCTTGTCGGTGTTTATATTTTTTCGCCGGGGATACATAAGGCAATAGCGAGAATCAGCCCGTCGAAGAGGGGAGAACTCGAAATTACCGACGCGATACAGGAACTGATATTAATGGGTAAGAAGGTGAGGAGTTTCGTTCTTGACGACTGGTGGCTCGATACCGGAAAGAAGGACGACCTGCTTACCGCCAACGCGATAGTGCTGGACGAATGGGGGAAGAAGGAGATTGACGGCACTGTCGATAAAGCCAGCCATATCCTGGGGAGGGTGAAGCTGGACAAGACGTCGTTGGTAAAAGGCAGCACAATTCGCGGCCCCGTTGTTATTGGTGAACATACCGTAATCGAGAACTCCTTTATCGGGCCCCATACCAGCATCGGTGACAATGTCAGAATAATAAATTCTTCCATAGAGCATTCTGTTATCATGAGCGGAAGCGAGGTGCTGCATATAGAGAGGATGGAGGAGAGCCTGATCGGCAGGAGGGTCAGGGTAATCAAACACAGCAGGCACAGGGCGCTCCGGCTCATGCTGGGCGACGACTCCACCATGGAGGTATAGACATTGGAAGGCGTTGTAATAAAAGAACTCAACGTTTTTACTGACGAAAGAGGGTGGCTTACGGAATTATTCAGAAATGATGAAACGGACTTCAGACCGGTGATGTCTTACGTCTCGCTCACGAAGCCAGGCATCTCACGGGGACCGCACGAGCACGTGGATCAGTCCGATTTTTTTTGCTTCCTTGGAAATTTCAGACTTTGCCTCTGGGACAACAGAAAAGGTTCAGTATCTTTCGGGGAAAAGTTTGTGCTTGATACCGGAGGGAAACCAGTAACTGCGATTGTGCCCCCAGGGGTGGTTCACGCTTATAAAAACATGGGGCCGGCGGAAGGCCTGGTCCTTAATCTGCCCGACAGACTTTTTAGGGGACAGGGGAAGAAAGACCCGGTCGACGAGGTCAGATACGAAAATGACCCTGACTCGCCCTTCAGGATATAGTAGTGAAGGTCCTTATCACAGGCGGCGCCGGTTTCATTGGCTCCAATTTCATCCGGCATTTTATTTCCGCCCATCCCGGCTACGAGGTCGTCAACCTGGACAAGCTGACGTATGCGGGCAACTTCGAAAACCTCACAGACATAGAGGCACTGTCCAACTATACATTTGTCAGGGGAGACGTCTGTGACCGGCAGCTGATTGACAGCCTGAAATTTGACGCTATTATTCATTTTGCGGCTGAAAGTCACGTAGATCGGAGCATTATCGACGCCTCTCCTTTCCTGCAGACGAACGTGATAGGGACACAGGTCCTTCTTGAGGCTGCGAGGAAGAGGGGCTGCAGGATGCTGCATGTCTCGACTGACGAGGTTTACGGATCTATAGAGACGGGGTTATTTACTGAAGAATCCCCTGTGATGCCGAACAGTCCCTATGCTGCCAGCAAGGCCTCATCGGACCTTCTTGCCAGGGCCTTTCACGAGACCTACGGCGTGGATGTTGTGATCACAAGATGTTCCAATAATTACGGTCCTTACCAGTTCCCGGAGAAACTGATGCCCCTGGTCATTGCCAACGCAATCGGAAGCAAGGCGGTCCCGGTCTATGGCGATGGTATGAACATAAGGGACTGGATATATGTTATTGACCACTGCCGGGCGGTTGATATTGTATTCCATAAGGGAAGATCCGGTGATGTATATAATATCGGCGGCAAGAACGAGCAGAGGAACATCGACATTGTCAAAAAGCTCCTTGTTGAGGTTGCCCGAAAGGGTGGGATGCCGGAAGAGAGGCTTTTGGACCTCATCTTGTTCGTCAAAGACAGACCGGGTCATGACAGAAGATACGCGATAGACCCTTCAAAGATGGAGAGAGAATTGTGCTGGGGACCAGAGACTGGCTTCGATGACGGAATAGCCAAAACTGTTGAATGGTATCTTGCTAACAGGGGATGGTGGCAGCGGATCATCTCGGGCGAATACCAGAGTTACTACGAAATGCAGTACGGCAAGAGGGCAGGTTCTTGAAAATAGCTGTTACGGGCTCCGAGGGCATGCTCGGCTATGACATAAGGCAAGTCTTTTCGGATGTCGAACTGATCTGCCTAACCTATGATTCCCTTGATATAACCAAACTCGATCCGGTGATGAAGAGAATAAGGGAGGTTAAGCCGGACTTCGTGATCAACGCTGCCGCTTTTACTGACGTTGATAGATGCGAATCCGAGCCTGACCTTGCATATCTCATCAACGGCATAGGCGCGCGTAATGTCGCTATGGCCTGTGAGGAGGCAAGGTGCCCTGTCATCCATATCAGCACGGATTATGTCTTTGACGGCACAAAAGACGGCCCCTATAACGAATGGGACGCTACGTCTCCCATAAACCAGTATGGATTGTCTAAACTTATGGGCGAGCGGTTTATCACATCACTTACTAGCAGGTTTTATGTTGTCAGAACCTCCTGGCTTTATGGGAAGAACGGAAAGAATTTTGTCGATACCATCGGCAGGCTTCTGTCTGAAAGAGATTCATTAGACGTAGTGAATGACCAAGTGGGCTCTCCGACATATACACTCGACCTTGCAAGGAAACTCCGGGAAATTATAGGAAAAGGATACGGCATCTATCATGTCACCAATTCCGGGAAATGTTCATGGTATGAGTTTGCTGTTGCGATAGCCACAAAAAAGGGGATCGACAAAAGGATAACACCTGTGACTTCGGAGATGTTCAGAAGGCCCGCGAAGAGACCTGCAAATTCGGTCCTCGGCCATACGATGCTCAGGCTCGAAGGGCTCGGCGAGATGAGGGATTGGGAAACGGCGTTAGGAGAATATCTCGGAGTTACAGGAACCTAACGGCTAATTGTCAACTGACGATCTTCTATCTTCTTTTTAAATTGCTTTTAAGTTCTCTATAATAATTTTCGTGCGGACCGATCATGATCAGTTCCAAATCCGACTTAATCCTCCTGTATGAAAGGAGGTACTGGAGAGATTTAATCTTGAACTTGTAGACATATATCGGTCTGGGAGTTATTCGAAATAGTCATGGCCAATTCGCCAGCCGATATACACCCCGACCATGCTGGCGGCTATACTCGAGATGAACCCCGTCATAAATCCTACTTTGGATCCGAGCCACCATCCGATCCATCCGAATGCCGTAATCCCTATGAAAATGAAAAGCTTGGTCATTTCAATCGTGTGATGTTGTCATCGGGGCGTGTTAGTCCGCTTTGCCCGGGTACACATAATCGGTGCTTTCCTCTTTGGTCTTTATCGGTCGGACTTCGATTCTTGCGGTTGTTCCGTATTCAAACTCAGGATTCCTTTTTGCAATTTCAATCGCTTCACTCATATCCCTAGCGAGGATATGGTAATAACCAACCTGAACCTCTTTGGTTTCATTGAATGGAATTTCTTTCCATTGCCCGTTCGAGCTGGAAATGATAATGCCCTCCCTGAGCAGAGGTTGCGCGATCTTGAGCTTGCCATCCTGCATTAATTTCCCGATATAGGTCTCACAGCTTTTGAGAAATTGCTGATGCCGCTCCTGTGACCATGAGGCTTGATGATCAATTTCATTTCGGATAAGCAACATAAATTCTTTCATGACATCCTCCATAACGGATTGATGACTGACGAAAAGAGTAAGCCTCTGGCGCAGTCGCGAAAACCAAAAACGTCTTCCACTTAATGTCGGTCGGCTCGACACAGGTGTTTTAACTGGCTTATCTATTTTTTAGAATATCTTCTGCTGCGAAAAAAGAGACTTTCCCTTTTCTCTCCTTAGTCTCAAATTTCTTTATTGCATCCAAATCCATGACATTTTCATAGAGGTCCAGTAGTGATTTTTTCACCAGTGCCGATTTGTCCTCATGAAAATGTTCAGACAATTTCTTCAGTATCTTTTCTTCTTCTTTATTTAATCTAATGGATATCACTCCCATTTGTCGT
The DNA here is from genome assembly GCA_900302705.1 of Candidatus Sulfobium mesophilum. Lineage (GTDB taxonomy): Bacteria > Nitrospirota > Thermodesulfovibrionia > Thermodesulfovibrionales > UBA6898 > Sulfobium > Sulfobium mesophilum. The sequence goes on along the minus strand of OUUY01000100.1, from coordinate 413 downwards.
AGACCTCCTCTCTCTTTGCAATTGAGATAACAAAATAATTGCTCTCTTTCATATAAAAGATAGCTCTGTATTTTCCTTTCCGGACACGATAGTATGTTCTTTTTTCAGAAGACTTCAGTTTCTTGATGTCGAAAAGACTAAGATCCTGTGTTGTGTCTAACGAAATAAAGACATTATTGAATCTCAGAAAAAAATCTCTCGGCAAAGAACCTTTGATAACGGCCTTTCTTACATTCTCTTCATAAACTACCACGATATATGTTTACAATGTATGACACTGTTTGTCAAGGTTTGTTAGCATCTGGGGTTTTTGGGGCGAAGGCCCGCATGCGTCAACGGAAGATAGAGAAAAGGGCGGGGCTATGCCCGCCCTGTAAAAAAAAGTGAAAAGACTATAACTGGGCCGGGGGCGC
>OUUY01000106.1 GCA_900302705.1 Candidatus Sulfobium mesophilum | reverse complement strand
ACTTCCCGAAGACCATACTTCTGCTGGGTAAATACTTCGGGACGTCAACGTACTCTCTGACCTCGTTGTTTGCCGATGAGCGGCGAAAAGTCCTGAATATCATCATGGGGCCGACCCTGAGAGAGGCTGAAGCTGCATATAGCTCGATTTACGAACACCATGCTCCCCTGATTCGCTTTCTGACCGGGACCGGCACGCCACGGCCAATAGTTCTGTCTGTCGCAGCGGACTTGTGCTTGAATGCCAAGCTTCGCATGGTACTTCAAGGGGATGGACTTGATTCCCAGGTAGTGAGACCTCTTCTGGAAGAAGCCCGTTTGGCCGGCGCAACCCTGGATGAGACTGCTTTAGGATTGTTGCTGAAAATAAACATTGAGCGTCTCGCCCAGCAAGCTCTCGAGCAATGTGAGGACCTTTCCTGCATGGAGAGATTGAATAAGGCTGCAAAACTGGTCCGGACATTGCCGTTTGAGATTAATCTGTGGCAAATCCAGAACATCTGCTACAAAATCCTTCACACAAAATGGGCCGACTTCAAGGAGAAAGCCGGCCTGGGCGACAAACAGGCTCAGGAATGGATACGCTATTGCACGGAAGTGTTCGAGAATTTCAAACTGCATGTGCCACAGGCCTAGGGACCTCCGGGTGAAAGATGGTTTTTCATATGGGTTCCTTTTTGAACCCCAAATCCATTGTTCCTTCGAGCATTGCCACCGGGAAACAGGAAAAGACATCGGCCAGGGCCAAAACCCTTTTTTCAGCGCGACGAATCACTTTCACCTCTTCTCCGGTCAAAACATTTTTAAAGATGTTGCCTGAGATTTCATCAGGGAGAAGAATCCCGGTCTTTGCCCACACCTTTTCTCCAAATGGAGCTTCAACGGTAAAATGCGAGATTTGTGTCATAAATCTCGGAACAACAACAAGCACAGCTTTATTGCCTCTTTGTCGGACAAATCCGCATACCTGATCTCTTAATTCTCCCTCTGCGGTGAGCGGCATATAGGCCCCTTCCATGAAGAGTATATGGTTATCTCCTCGATATGTCAGTGCCTTCGATGTGACATAAAGTTTTACGGACCCGTCTTCCCACTTTTCGATGAGTTCTTTCAATCCTGCTTTTAAATCCGGACCGTGCTTTGCCATACTTTCTTTCAGAGATGTTAGCATTGTCCTCCTGCGGTTGAAATCGACAGGCCTCCGATTATCCGGATCACAAAGACTGAAATCCCATATCTCGGTCCCCTGATAGAAATCGGGAACGCCCGGACAAGTTATCTTTAGCAGTGTCTGCGACAAAGAATTCAGCATGCCGAAATAGGATATAGTCTTTTGGAAAGGTTCGAATTCCTCAAGAAACTTGTTGTCGGCACTAATCGCCAAAATAGCGTCGATAAAAGACGTCACAGAGTCTTCATGAGCCGCGTTAGGATTTATCCAGCTCGTATTGACTTTAGCCTCCCTTAGCGCCTTTATGATATATTCCTTGATCCTCTTTTTGAAGACATCGTATTCAGTCTCATCGGGACGGCCAAGCGGCCAGGCACCTATGAGTGTCTGGTAGAGGAGACACTCTTCATTACGGTCCGGTATATCCTGTCCCTCAACGGCAGTTTTTTTCATCTTGTTGAGGTAACTCCATCTTGTGAGACATTCTCTCCATTTGTCAGGAATCTCTGAGAGGACATTTATCCTCGCCCTTACGTCTTCGCTTCGTTTGGAGTCGTGGGTGGAAGCGGTGATAAGAGCGTGGGGCCAGAACTTGAGCCTGTCCAGATTCTGTCCATGAAAAGCCTCCAGGGACAGGCCGAACCTGTCAGGACTTCCGCCGACCTCGTTGAGCGATACGAGGCGGTTATACACGTAAAAGGCCGTGTCTTCAACCCCCTTTGCCATGACAGGAGCTGTGATCTGCTGGAATTTCATCACGAACTCGAACCATTCTTTTTTGTCTTCTTCGCTAAAGTCAACAGGGAATTTGAGAGAAAGGACATCTCCGAGAAAATCGAATATGAATGCGCTGATAGCGGGATTTTTCCTTTTTGCCTTCGATACCGCAGTCTCCATGTACTGACGGTCTCTGTCTTTAACGGTCCATGAATTTATATAAGTCCTGTAGACCGGGAAAAAGGCGATAACTTCGGTTATTGCCCTGGTAAGGCTGTTCAAAGTAAAATCCCGGGTATGCCTGTTCTTTTCAGCGATGTTGTTCAGATAATTTCCGAGGGTGTTTATTTCACCTGACATGGCTACTTGTGTCACAAGCTTCTTGTTTTCGTACACCACGTCGGAAAAATGATTTTTGGTCTCCGTGAACTTTGCATAGAGGTCATCGAAGGTCTTTGCATTTTTTGAGTCAACGAAGATTCCGTTCAGCGAGTTTAAAAAATCATAACCCGTCGTCCCGAAAATGGGCCAGCCCTCAGGCATTTTTTCGTCCCTTGTGAGGATTTTTTCTCCGACTATATAGAAGGGTCTGTACTGGGGGTCTGATGACAATAGCCTCTCATATTGCCTCAACACTTCCGGGCCGAAATCAGACTGTTCATGATCATCTTCCGGAGGTTTCATGAAGACAAGTCGGCTGAAACATTCACGCTGGAGTTTTTCAAGATATTGTGACGGAGTGTAAAGGCCGTCCGGGTGGTCGACCCTCAACCCGGTGATCTTTTTTTCTGCAATAAGCCTGAATATCAGTTTGTGGGTTTCCCTGAAGACGGCCGGGTCCTCAGTCCGCACCGCGGCGAGGTTATTTACGTCAAAGAACCTGCGGTAATTTATCTCTTCATTTGCGACACGCCAGTGTGAGAGTCTCCATACCTGTTCAGCGAGGAGCCCGTCCAGCAGGTTGAAACTTCTCGGGTCGCCCTTCTTGCCGTTAAACATATCCACAATGTCGTCAATGAACTTCCTTATATCGGTGCTCTCAAGGTACAGCGCTAAAAGACGCTTTTTGATGATCTCTTTTTCCCGATATCGCTCGCCGATTTTTTCCTCATCTTTCTCTGCAGCCGGAGGCAGATGCTTGAGCGCGGTGACTATGCTCAAGAGTTCGGTGAGATGAGGGTTATCATTAGAGACAAGATTCCGTAGGTCCTCCGTGTGGTGATTGAGCAGGAGAACATAAGTTTCCGGCAGTATCGGAAACTTTATGTCTTGATAGCAGACGAAGAAAGCACCCTCCTCAAAGCGTAACTTCAGTTCCTGACTTTCGAGTACCTTGCCGTATTGGTCTCCAAGAACAGGGATGTGCAATTTGCCGGAGAGCTTTTTAATGGCCGGATTCCAGTCGATGTCGAAGAAGTCAGCATAGGGAGAACTCCGGCCGTTTTCGAGGACATCCATCCACCACGGGTTTTCACTTTCGCAGCTCATATGGTTCGGAACGATATCGAGGATCTGCCCCATTCCGTATTTCCCCAGCTCTCGTATAAAGGTACTATATTCTTCTTCTGTCCCCACTTCCGGGTTCAGTGCAGAGGGGTCAACGATATCATATCCGTGAAGGCTTCCCTTCCGTGCCTTGAAGTAGGGAGACGCGTAGACATCGCTAATGCCAAGATCGTGGAGATAGGAGACTATCCCCCGGGCATCGTTGAATCCGAAGGTGTGATTGAACTGAAGCCTGTAGGTCGAAATGGGTATCCTGGGAAAGGACTTGTCTGTATCCCCCATGCTACCCTTCCGGTAATACGGCCGATAGATTGTGGATGCTTACACAGTGCTTAAATTCGAAGGGGGCGATTGTTTCTTCCATTCTTCTATCACTCTCTTTTTTTCACATCTTATCATGTCTTGATTGTTGCGACAATCTCAACATTACGCCGACGGCCGTAAATACATTACTGAGTGAGCGTACTTCTCTAAAATTACTAAGAAGTTTGTAGGTAAAACCACATCTGTATGTCTATTCTGTCATTGCGGCTTGTCCGCAACGTCTGGACAGCGACAGCGAGTTCGATTCTCGAAAAAATCAAAAGGTTATGTAAACATATTAATGGGACAGTACACTAGTATGGCCGGCATAGAGATTATTGCTGTGGAGGGGGGACCGCAATTAAAGAACTTCATTGACCTTCCATGAAGGATCTATGCTGAGTACCCCAACTGGATCCCCCCTTAAGAACGAGGTTCGCCGGATGCTGGACAGAGTCTACCGCCGACCCCGGGGAGGTGGAAAGATAGTGTCGCATCGCAGCGGTGTGCCCAGCGGAGGCAGAACATTCAGCGGCCACCCCGCAGATGGAGACCTTCAGGGCAATGGGTCGTTTTTATTCATGGAAGTATATTCTCAGGCATCTTGCAAGATTGGACTTCCACTACGCAGCGATAGGACTCTTTGGGAAGACAGCCGTTCATAAGTCCCTGAAGGCCTCTTCCGCCTATCTGCATGAAGGATTCTTCCACTGACCCAGCCAAGGAGCTTGACTGATGGGCATTTATTTTTTCAAGGTTGTGTAGGTTGTAGCAGTTTCCGGGGAACATATTTTACCCTTGAGCAAGAAGACTTAATGCATAAACAGCAAGAAAAGGAAGCCTTAAATGAAGGCGATTCGGAAGATGGTTATTCATTCGGATTAGATTGCATTGTTTTATGTAATTCTCGGATTTGTCCTTTTACGTTCATGGATAGCACAATGAATTCATGGAAACAAAAGGTGTTCTGTCAGACTGATCCATCTTTTGATCCGGCAACAGTGGGTGGTTTTATAAAATGCTTAAAAGGGCTTTGCATGAAAGGTAATGGAGAGCAGGTGATTGGCTAAGTAGGAATAAAGAAGATTCGGAAATAAGTAATATTTTTGCTTTCGGTGCGTAAAGCCGCCTTTGGCCGAATAATCTTAAGTTAATAGTGGTCATTGCTGTTGCGTGTGCGCTTGCTATTACTGCCGGTTTAACTCAGCTTGACCTCCTAAAGGTAACTAAAATTACTATCTAATTCTTGATAGATTTCAAGTATAATATTTAGTCTGTGTTACTGCTTTGTTACTACGGGATTCTTGCCTGTTTGTAACTACTTTAAATTTAAGAGAATTTTCTTATTATTTGACTTAGAAGTGTTTTAACGGATTACAAAAAAGGAGAGATCATGTTTCACGCTACAACAATATTGTGCATAAGCAAGGGCGGAAAGGTGGCCATTGGCGGAGACGGGCAGGTCACAATGGGCAACACCGTGCTTAAACATAACGCAAAGAAGATAAGAAAGATGTACAATGACAAGGTGATCGGAGGCTTCGCCGGAGCCACGGCAGACGCATTTACATTGTTCGAGAAATTCGAAGGCAAACTGGAGTCATACAGAGGCAATATCACGCGGGCAGCTGTGGAACTGGCCAAGGACTGGAGGACCGATAAGGTCTTAAGACGGCTTGAGGCGCTGCTGATAGTTGCGGATAAAGATCATATCTTTATCATATCCGGAAATGGTGATGTTATCGAGCCGGAAGAGGGCATAGCTGCAATCGGTTCCGGCGGGCCTTTTGCCCAAGCTGCGGCAAAGGCCCTCTTCGAGAATACCGGGCTTGACGCCAGGGAGATACTCGAGAAGGCCATGAAGATTGCAGCCGGCATCTGTATCTACACCAACGAAAACATATTCATCGAGGAGCTGGCATAGCATGGAAACCCTTACACCAAGGAAGATCGTTGAAGAGCTCGACAGATTCATCATCGGGCAGGACAAGGCAAAGAGGGCGGTCGCAGTAGCCTTAAGAAACAGATGGAGAAGACAGAGGCTGGATCCCGACCTCAAAGATGAGGTGCTTCCGAAAAACATTATCATGATCGGCCCGACCGGCGTCGGAAAGACCGAGATAGCCAGAAGACTTTCAAAGCTCGCCAATGCTCCGTTTATGAAAGTCGAGGCGTCGAAGTTCACCGAGGTTGGATACGTGGGACGCGACGTCGAGTCCATGATAAGGGACCTTACCGAGATCGCCGTCAACATGGTGAAAGCTGAACACCTTGAAAAGATAAGAGAGAAGGCCAAACACCTTGCTGAGGAAAGGCTGCTTGACCTCCTTCTGCCTCAGCAGCGGGGCAGGATGGAAGTCGATGAGCAGGAGAGGGAGCGGACCAGAGAGACCAGGGAGAGACTGAGAGAGCAGCTAAGAAACGGCAAGCTGGATTCGCGCTATGTCGACATCGAGGTAAGGGAAAAGACTATGCCTTTTGGAGTCATCTCGAATATTGGCATGGAGGAGCTTGAGATTAATCTTAAGTCGATGCTGGGGAACCTACTTCCGGAGAAGGCAAAGAGAAAAAAAGTTAAGATCCCCGAGGCGCTTATGATACTTGAACAGGAGGAATCGAACAAGCTCATCGATATGGACAAGATTACGCAGGAGGCCGTAGAGCGCGTTGAGCAGACCGGAATCGTTTTTCTGGATGAAATCGACAAGATAGCTTCCAAGGGCGGAGGATATGGTCCCGACGTATCAAGAGAAGGGGTTCAGCGTGACCTTCTGCCGATTGTTGAGGGCTCGACGGTTACAACAAAATATGGTCCTGTCAGGACGGAGCATATCCTTTTTATTGCATCAGGGGCCTTTCATATGGCCAAGCCTTCGGACCTTATACCTGAGCTTCAGGGGAGGTTTCCGATCAGGGTGGAACTCGGCCCCCTGGGCAAAGAGGAATTCAGAAAGATACTTACAGAACCGCACAACGCCCTCGTCAGGCAGTATACCGCGCTCCTTGCCACGGAAGAAGTTGAGATTAATTTCCTCGACGATTCTGTCGACGAGATTGCCGAGATTGCAGCCCTTGTAAACGACAAGACCGAAAACATAGGCGCAAGGAGACTGCATACCATACTAGAAAAACTTCTTGAAGATATTTCGTTCGAGGCGCCCGAAAAGCATGGCACCAAACTCGACATCGACAGGGCCTATGTGAGGGAGAAACTGACTGATATCGTAAAGGACGAGGACCTGAGCAGATATATACTTTAAAAAATAGATGAGTCTAAGAATCGCATGTCATTTATTATGAATTGTTGTCTTTCTGTCTTATGTGGTGTTAAGGCTCAGCTATTTGGAACACCTTATTTCTGCACAGTCGTCATTGTCCGGCCTGACCGAACAATCCAACTTTGCTTTCTTTCAGGATTCCCTCTAGGAGTCGCGGCCGATCAAGTCGGGGAATGACAAATTTTTTTGTATCATCGTTTAAATACCCCGCTGTCTCTGGAGCTGTTAGGTTCATTTGGAGCATGAAAGCGAGATGCATAGTCGTCGTTATTCTGGTCATATTGCATGCCTGCTCAACTTCAAGGCAGGAAGTGGCCCCTGAGACTTCTTACGCGGTTGCCTCCTGGTATGGGCCTGATTTTCACGGCAGGCCCACTTCATCCGGAGAGATATTCGATATGTACTCTATGACGTGCGCCCATAAGGTCTATCCCTTCGGCACTAAATTGAAGGTGACCAATACCGCCAATAAAAAGACTGTTGAGTGTATTATCAACGACAGAGGCCCTTTTGTTGGCGGAAGAGATCTTGACCTCTCATATGCTGCAGCAAAGGAGATTGGAGTTATAGGTCCTGGGACAGGCAAAGTATTGATCGAGGTAAATGGAAGGGATGTTTCTTACATCCGGACGGTGAGGGTGCAGGGGGCCGGAAAGACAGGTCTTTTTGCAGTACAGGTCGGAGCTTTCAATGACAGCGTCAATGCTATACGTTTAAAGAAGGCGCTCAACCTCAAATACGGAAATGTTTATATCCAGGAGGCTGAGATCAAGGGGACTACGTTCTACCGTGTAAGAGTCGGCAATTTTGAAGCGCTGACAGGCGCAGTTTCTATGGCTGAACAACTGGGGCAGGAAGGCTATCCGGTCATGGTTGTGAAGGCCGATCTGAAGATATAAAATTCTCCGCTGTTCAATCCGCCGGGATGCCCTCCAGGGGTTAAAGGGATGACGGAGCAGCTACTATAAAAAAATCCTCGTTTCATGTAAAATTCCAATATGAAAAATTATGACGATGTTGTGGAATTTCATGGTCATTCATGTCCGGGGCTTGCGCTTGGCTACAGGGTTTCGTTGCGGGCGCTGAGGGAGTTTAAGAAGAGGTCTGAGGACGAGGAGCTGGTAGCAATAGTCGAAAATAATTCCTGCGCGGTGGACGCTGTCCAGGCCATGACAGGCTGCACATTTGGAAAGGGCAACCTGATATTTAGGGACTTCGGTAAGCAGGTCTATACGTTTATTGTGAGGCCTTCGGGCAGGGGTATAAGGATTTCGGTCGACTGGAAGCGGCCTCCCGAGACTGAGGCCGAAAAAACAGCCTGGGAAAGGTATGCTGGGGGAGACCGGTCGAAAAAGGTTATACAAATCGTCCACGACAGAAAAGCGGCACGGGTGCGTCACATACTGGATATAGATGACAGAGAGTTGATGAAGGTGACAAAAAGCGAACAAAAAAAACTCCCTCCCCAGGCTGAGATATACCAGAGCATCGTCTGTGAAAGATGCGGCGAAAAGGTTGCCGAGCCGAAGGTGAGGATCAAGGACGGCAATTTGGTTTGCATCCCTTGTATGGAAGGGAAGAGGTAATGGAAGAGATCATTAGGAAGGCTGAGATACTTATCGATGCCCTGCCTTATATCAGAAACTTCTACGGAAAGACCTTTGTCATAAAATACGGCGGTGCTGCGCAGACAAAGGAGGAGTTAAAGGAGTCGTTTGCAAAAGACGTAGTGATAATGAATTATATTGGAATCCGCACTGTGATCGTTCACGGCGGCGGTCCTAAAATATCGGCCACGATGGAGAGGATGGGGAAAAAGCCGGAGTTTATAAACGGCCAGAGGGTCACGGACCAGGAGACAATGGACATCGTCGAGATGGTGCTCGGTGGCCTTATAAATAAGGAGATAGTTTCTCTCATAAACAGACACGGCGGAAAGGCGGTCGGGATGAGCGGCAAAGACGGCGGGCTGATCCGCGCCCAGAAGAAGCTGGTCAGGAAACCCACTCCCGAAACCGGCGTTGAAGAGATCATAGACCTCGGTTTTGTCGGGGAGGTGACATTTGTAGATCCATCCGTGATAGACGGTCTGGACAAGAACGGCTTTATCCCTGTTGTGGCGCCCATAGGGGCGGGACCGAAGGGCGAGACGCTGAACATCAACGCCGACTTTGTAGCCTCTGCGGTTGCATCTGCGCTTAAGTCAGAAAAGCTTGTCCTGCTTACGGATGTTCCGGGGCTGCTCGACAAAAAGGGGAAAACGATATCAACTCTTAAGAAAGGCCAGATCGATAAGCTGATAAAAGACGGCACTATATCCGGTGGTATGCTGCCAAAGGTAACGGCCTGTCTGAACGCTATCGCAGGCGGAGTGAACAAGACGCATATCGTTGACGGCAGGGTGCCGCATTGTCTTTTGCTTGAGATTTTTACGAAGGAAGGCATAGGCACGGAGATACTCGCTTAGACCATATGAAGAAATGTTGCGAATTTAAGCGGCAGTGAGCACCCCATAAGTAAAGATAAGGCGAAACATAGTATTCCCACTCATTCTCGTTGCAGGAGCGTGACTAATTGCGCCCTGCAACTCCGAGGCTTTTGCCTCTTGATATCGGGTAAGCGCAGCTTAGGAATACCGGCAAAAGAAACCGCTCGAATGCCATGCCTCGCCTTATTATGGGGCTATTTGAGCGTAATATTTTTTGATGGCGACAAGAATTCACCTTTAATGAAGGACATGTAATATGACAACGGTTTTATATGTTATCCTCGGGGCAGTAATAGGCGGGGTCATAGTCTGGATAATCGCGTCCTCCAGGCTGAAGTGGTTCTACTCGAAGCAGATCGCAGAAGAGCAGATGAGGAGCTCTGACCAAAAAAATGAACTCGAGGCCAGGGCCAAAAGCGCTGAGGCGGTGAACACCGAGTTGAGGCAGCAGGTCGGGCAGAAAGACGAAACTCTTGACCGTCTGAGGGATGAACTGAATGCAGAGCGTCAGACCAGGGTTGAGGCGCTTACGAAACTCGAGGCCGCGCAGAAGAGTTTTGAAGAACAGAGGGCGTTAATCGAAGCTATGAAAAAAGAAATGACAGATACCTTCAATGCGCTTTCCTCTGCCGCCCTCAAGAGCAGCAGTGAGGATTTTTTGAGGCTCGCATCAGAGGCGCTTGGTAAGGTGGTGTCCGATACAAAGGGGAAACTCGGTGAGCACCAGGCAGCGATGGACGGCATGATAAAGCCTCTTTCCGAGACCCTGAAAAGATATGAGGAACAGATCAGGGCAATGGAGGAAAACAGGCACAAGGCTTATGGGAGTCTTGAGGAACAGCTCAGGACACTTGCCTCAACCCATGAAAATCTTCAGAGGGAGACAAGCAATCTGGTGTCAGCCTTGAGGAAACCCCAGGTCCGGGGCAGGTGGGGCGAGATGCAGCTTAGGAGGGTGGCGGAGCTTTCGGGAATGTCTATGCATTGCGACTTTACCGAACAGATTTCTGTCGATACCGATAAGGGCCGGATACGCCCTGATATGATCGTCCATCTTCCGATGGAGCGCGAGATAGTTGTCGACTCGAAGGTTTCCCTTGAGGCCTACCTCGATGCCATAGCTGCGCAGACAGAGGAAGAAAAAAAAGCAAAAATGGAAAAGCATGCGCAGCAGGTGAGGGCGCATATGATAAAACTTGCAGCCAAGGACTACTGGAGCCAGTTCGAGAAGTCGCCTGAATTTGTCGTGCTCTTTATTCCCGGGGAGGCCTTCTTAAGCCCTGCGGTTGAGATCGACAACAGGCTGATTGAAGACGGCATCGAGAAACGGATTATTATCGCAACGCCGACCACTTTTATTGCTCTGCTCAGGGCTATAGCCTACGGATGGCGCCAGGAACAGATTACAAAGAACGCTCAACAGATAAGCATGCTTGGGAAAGAGTTATATGAAAGAATTAGCACAGTGGCTAAATATTTCGGTGACCTTGGCTCAGCGATAGAAAGATCTATCACAACTTACAATAAAGTAATCGGCTCCCTGGAGTCGAGGGTGCTGCCCTCAATAAGAAAATTCAGGGAACTCGGTGCAACGGGAGCCGAGGATATACCGGCCCTTGAACAGATAGACCAGAAACCAAGGAATCTGAGCCTCTTAGACCCTGAATGACGCGAACAAAAAAGAAATCCCTCTTTAGGCGCTTGTCATTTTTTTTACTGTTTCTCCTCTTAGGGTTTGTCGCCTTTCAGTTTGTCTATCCCGACGTATCCGCACTGAAAAAGGTGAACCCTAAGAAGACAGCTATGATGGAATACCGCGAGGCTGAATGGAAGAGGGAAGGGAAGAAGTACAGGGTCGATCAACGATGGGTTTCGCTTCGGGCAGTGTCCCCATACTTGGTAAAAGCGGTCCTCATAGGTGAGGACGACAAGTTCTGGAAGCATGAGGGTTTCGATTATGAGGCGATGCAAAAGGCGATTGAAAAGGACCTTAAAGCGCAGAAATTTAAACTCGGTGGCTCCACCATAAGCCAGCAGCTAGCAAAGAATCTCTATCTGTCGCCATCAAAAAATCCCATTAGAAAGATAAGGGAGGCGATAATCACCTGGCGGATGGAAAAGACACTTTCGAAAAAGAGAATACTTGAACTTTATCTGAATGTGGCTGAGTGGGGCGACAGGGGGATATTCGGAATCGAATCTGCCGCAAGGCATTATTATGGAAAACCAGCCTCGGCATTGGGGCCCGAGGAGGCAGTGCGGCTGGCTGCAGTCCTTCCAAACCCGAGGAAATTCAGTCCGCTTGGTGACCAGCGATATGTCGTGAACCGGTCGAACCTGATCTATAAAATAATGGTAAGAAGGGGTATTGTGGTGCCCGAGTACGAAGAGGTGGAGGAGGACAAAGGAGAACCCGCCGGCCCTCCTGAGCAGCAGCAGTCGCCACCGCCGATTGAAGGGTTGAAGCCGTCTGAGTAAGAGTGGTAAGCAAGTATGTTATTGTGCTGTTTCTTCGCAGTAGTGCATTTCCATCGTCGGCTAACGGAGGGCGCCTATTTGTGATCATACATTTAATTTCAGTCTGTAGCCCACGCCCGGTTCATTTATCAGCAGTCGAGGCCGGGCAGGATCAGACTCCAGTTTTTTTCGAAGTTGAGCCATATGAACGTGCAGATACTGCTGCTGGTCTGTATAGACAGGTCCCCAGACTTCTTTAAGAAGCAGCGTATGGGTCACAACCTTTCCGGCGTGCCTGACAAGCGTGGACAAAAGACGATATTCTGTGGGTGTAAGATGAATTTCTTCATCCTTAATGAATACTTGTCTCGCTGCCAGATCAACCCTTAGGTCATCTATAACAAACAGAGGATCGTTCTGTCCCGCGGCCCGCAGGGTTCGGTGACGCAAGGCTACCCTTATCCTGGCAAGCAGTTCTTCGGCACCAAAAGGCTTCGTCAGATAATCATCTGCTCCAGCATCAAGCGCCTCTACCTTATCCTCTTCCTGCTCGCGGGCTGAAATCACTATTATCGGAACATTACTCCATTCCCTGAATCTCTTCGTAACCTCGATACCATCCATGTCCGGCAGTCCGAGATCGAGCAGTACCACATCCGGATTGCGAGTCGTCCCTTCCACAAGGCCTTCCTGTCCTGAGGATGTCTCATAGAGCCGATAGCCATGGCCTTGCAGCGTGACACGGAGAAAGCGCCTCATCTGGGGCTCATCGTCGATTAACAAAATAGATGCCTTGGGTTCAGTCATAGTTTATCCATCATTTTCTAAGGTACAGATATCGGCGGCTGGTCGCCCAGAGGCAGTGAAAAGCTGAATACCGCACCTCCGTCTCGGCGGTTTTCAGCCTTGATCCTTCCGCCGTGCGCCTGGATGATGGCCCGGCAGATCGTCAAACCCAGGCCAATACCCCCGCCTGTTGCAGTACCGCGCACGAACTTGTCGAATATCTTCTCTTCTTCACCGGTCGGGATACCCGCGCCCCTGTCTGCTATCTCCACAATGATTTCTTTATCCTTTACATGAGCCGAAAGCTCTATCGGCGTTTCCGGCGGAGTGTATTTGATAGCGTTATCCAGAAGATTTACGAGCACCTGTTCTATGAGTAATGGGTCAAAAGAAATCAGGGGCAAATCTTCCGGAAGGATGGTCCTGACCTGCCTGCCCATGAGTCTTTCGTCGAGACGGCTGAGCACGGCACCGATAATTTCTTCAATAGGAAGCCATACTTTTTTCACTTTTATCGCTCCGGCTTCAAGTCTTGTCATGTCCAGAACATTTCTTATAATCTGGTTAAGATGCTCGGCCTCTTCGTAAATAGTCTGAAGAAGTTCCTGTCGTTGGTCGATGTCAAGAGCTATGTCTTTTTGCAGAAGTGTCGTTATGGCGCCCGTAATTGAAGCCAGGGGTGTGCGCAGATCGTGTGAAACGGAACTTAAAAGAGTGTTTCGCAACGTCTCGGTTTCTGCCTTGAGAAGCGCCTCCTGGGCCTCCAGGGAAATCATTGCCCGGTCGATTGCAAGCGCCACCTGGTTTACAAGGCTTTCAAGGACATGAATCTGCTCCTGATCGAAAAATCCATGAGAGGAACGGGGTAAAATACCGATTACGCCTACAGCTTTAGACGCCACCACCATGGGAATATAAAGTGCCCTTGCCCCGGAAAGTGTATCAGTGCCGAGCCCGGCCCGCTGCCGATGATCGAATGTCCATTGAGCCACACTCAACTCTTTTTCATCCAGCGCAAATGTCTCCTGTCCTGTCGCCGGTATTGTCAGCTTTCCACGATCAGCAGGCACCAGCACAACCACATGGCTCGGGAGGACCTCGCTTATGTGCCTGATCGCAATAGCGCAGAGTTTTTCGATCCCGCGCTCATGGACAAACTTCCGGCTCAAGTTATACATGGCTGTGGTCCGCTTCTCGCGCTGCCTAGCTGCATAAACCTGGTCCCGTATACGGTGAGTTAACCGGCTGATAATGAAGGCAACCATGAACATAACAATAAAAGTAATGAAGTAACGCACGTTACTTACGGCAAATGTGTAATAGGGAGGAATGAAAATGAAATCGAAAGCCGCCACACTGAGAAAAGCCGCAAACAGGGAAGGTCCGCGTTCTGTCTTTATTGCAGCGATAACGACACCAAGGAGATAGACCATGGCGAGATCAACGATTTCAAAATAGGGCTTCATAAGAAGGGCGAGCCCTGAGCAGGCCACAACAACCGCCAGACTGAACAGCCACTCCTTCGCGCCGGAGTCGGATCGCAGGGATTTTGCGATAATACCCTTGACAGGTTCCCCCGTATCACCCGATATGACATAAACCTCAATATCTCCGCTTCCCCGCACCAGTTCGTCAAGCATCGACCCGAACAGCTTATCCTTCCACCGGGGATGGGTAGGCTTTCCGATTACAATCTTGGTGACATTGCGGTCACGGGCGTAGGCAAGGATTTCTTCGCTTGCCTTAGGCCCAGACAGGGTTACGGTCTCTGCTCCCAGGCTCTCTGCCAGCCGCATATGTTCTGCAAGCTGTCTAAGATCGCTTTCAGAAGGTTTCACCTTATGAGGGGCTTCAACATAGACCGTGATCCACTCGGCGCTGAGGCCGGCTGCCATTCGTTTGGCGGCGCGGATCAATCGTATCGACTGTGGGTTCGGACCTACGCAGACAAGCAGTTTTTCCGCCGCAGGCCATACCTCCCTGACACCCTTAACCTCCCTGTAGCGCTGCATCTGTTCATCGACCCGCTGGGCCGTACGGCGGAGGGCCAGCTCACGAAGCGCAAGAAGATTGCCTTTTCTGAAGAAAAACTCTCTTGCTTTGGATGCAAGCTCCGGCACATAGACTTTGCCATCTCTTAGGCGCTGCAGCAGGTCGTCCGGCGGGAGGTCTACAAGTTCTATTTCATCGGCCCGTTCGAGCAAAAAATCGGGTATGGTCTCTCTGACAGTAATGCCCGTTATATTGCTCACCACATCGTTGAGGCTTTCGAGATGTTGAACATTCACAGTGGTGTAAACTGAAATACCTGCTCCCAACAGTTCATAAATGTCCTGCCATCGTTTCTTATGCCTGGAGCCCGGGGCATTGGTATGAGCCAGTTCATCCACCAAAATTATCGCGGGCTTTCGTTTAAGGGCTGAGTCGATATCGAATTCCGACAACACTGCCCCACGGTATTCTACAGACCGACGCGGAATTATCTGGAGCCCTTCAAGAAGTGTCTCGGTTTCCTTCCGCCCATGGGTTTCAACGACCCCGGCAACAATATCAATACCTTCTGCCAATTTTTGTTGAGCGACGCCGAGCATAGCATAGGTCTTTCCGACACCGGGGGCTGCGCCAAAGAAGATCTTCAGCTGTCCCTCCCGCAGGCGGTCTTCTTCCTGCCGGACCTCTGCCAGAAGGAGGTCGGGATCAGGTCTGCGTTCTTCCATGTTTGCTCACCATGTGTAATCTATTCTCTCATTTCCATACCTGACTGGCAAATGGATCATTTGTTACACATGCCGGCAGAGATCACGAGGCAGGATACCTTCTCCTTTTTAGCAATATCATCGGGTTTTATCTCCCCTGCAAAGACCTCTCCCTTCAGATAAGTATCTCCTACAAATGATGTGACCTTGATTACTCCGACAGGCACAACCTCACACGAAGGGGTCACTCTGTAGACGGCCATGGTATCACCGCTATGAATGATTGTCCTTACATCGTTGGTGCCGCTATGAAACAAATACACTACATCACCCTTCACAAACCTGTCGTGTCTTTCCGCAAGATGATACAGGGCAGGGGGATAGGAGGTCCCAAACGCCGGTAGAGCACTGGCAGAAAGGAGCAGGACCATCATTAATATTCCGATTAGATCTTGTTTCTCACTTCTCATCTGCACACCTCTCATTTCTGCCCGAGTTCATCGAGCGCCAGGTTCAATCTAAGGACATTGACTCTCGGCTCGCCAAGGATTCCGAATTGCCGATCTTCGGTATTGGCAGCCACAAGAGCGCCGACTATGGCTGTCTCGATACCGCGAGCCAGCGCCACCCGTTGGACCTGATAGGCGGCAGCAGCAGGACTGATATGCGGATCGAGACCGCTGCCTGATGCAGTAACCAAGTCTACCGGTATATTTAAAGTGTTGCCGGGGTCGGCAGCATGAAGTGCAGCAATCCTTTCCTTCACCGCCTTTAAGAGGGCGGGGTTGTTTGACCCCAGATTTGAGCCTGAGGATGAATCGCCATTATAGGGGAAAGGACCGGTAGCTGAAATTCTTCCCCAGAAATATTTTGGATCATCGAACTGCTGCCCGATCAGAGTTGAACCGACGGGTTTGCCTTCCTTCATAAGGATGCTGCCATTCGCCTGATCGGGAAATAATACCTGTGCAATTGCCGTCACTGCTACAGGATAAACCAGACCGGTCAGTATCGTAAACACCAGTAAAGACATGAATGCGTTGCGGATCGTGGTTAACATAGTTTTCTCCTTAATTCTGTAACCATTAATTTCTGTCTGCCATTACAGCAAGCGAAGTGCGCTTGCCTGCCGGCAGGAAGATCGCGAATCCTTCACATCCCCCATTCCCTCCTTGCCAAGGGGGGGAGAAAGGGGAGGTCCGGCCCCCCACAAAGTTGGCGGGCAAGCAAGACGGAATGACAGCGTATCATCAATAGTCGAATTCACCGTTACACAATTCCCATGGCCGTTATGAGCATGTCGATCAGCTTTATGCCCACGAACGGGGCGATCAGACCGCCGAGACCATATATGAGAGCGTTGTTGCGAAGGATCACCTGCGCGCCCAATGGGCGATATTTCACGCCCCTGAGTGCAAGAGGAACCAAAAATATAATTATAATGGCATTGAAAATAACAGCAGAAAGCACTGCACTCTGCGGTGAGGCCAGCTTCATGACGTTAAGGGCCCCCAATTCCGGATAGATTGAAAGAAATGCAGCCGGCAGGATCGCAAAATACTTCGCCACGTCATTGGCAATGCTGAATGTCGTGAGAGTTCCGCGGGTCATCAGCAACTGTTTGCCGATCTCAACAATCTCGATAAGTTTTGTGGGATTCGAATCAAGGTCCACCAGATTGCCTGCTTCCTTGGCAGCCTGTGTGCCAGTATTCATGGCAACCGCAACGTCTGCCTGTGCAAGCGCCGGGGCATCGTTCGTTCCATCGCCGGTCATTGCAACAAGCCTTCCTCCTGATTGATGTTCTCTTATCAGCTTCAGCTTTGTCTCAGGTGTTGCCTGGGCCAGGAAATCATCCACGCCGGCCTCTGCCGCAACCGCTGCCGCAGTCAGGGGATTGTCCCCGGTAATCATTATTGTTTTTATACCCATGCGCCGAAGTTCCGAAAAACGCTCTTTTATGCCTCCCTTGACAATATCTTTGAGCTTTATGACGCCCAGCACTTTTTTCCCTTCCGTCACAACGAGAGGCGTGCCGCCCTCGCGTGCGACCTCCTCTACCATAACCCTCACATCAGAAGGGAAAAAGCCCCCTTGTTGTTCA
>OUUY01000007.1 GCA_900302705.1 Candidatus Sulfobium mesophilum | reverse complement strand
GCAGAGGCAGACAGGCTTATGAAGGTGATGGCAGCCTTTGCGAATGAAGGAGGAATGATCCCGGAGCAGATCTGGGATTCCCCCGACATACCGGAAAGAGAACTCTTTTTCGGAAGGCCTTCCGGTTCTGCCATGCCCCTTGTCTGGGCTCATGCAAAGTATCTTAAACTCATTCGGTCTCTTCGGGACGGCCGCGTCTTTGATACTCCTCCCCAGACTCTTGAGCGATATGTTAAGAAAAAAACTGGACCGAAACTTGTCATCTGGAGTTTCAACCATAAATGCAGAACCATGCCTCAGACGATGTCACTTCGCATAGAATTGCTCGCGCCGGCGACTGTCCACTGGAGTCATAATGGCTGGAAGGAAGTTCACGACATCCAAACTAAAGACAGCGGCCTCGGGCTGCACTATGCTGATCTGCAGACAGAAAAGATTGCTGCCGGGACATCCGTCATATTTACCTTTTACTGGCTTGATGCCGGTCGTTGGGAAGGGAAGGACTTCGAAGTCCGGATAGGGTAATCGAAAGTCCAGCATTGGAGTGAGCTTCCCGCGGGACGGAGATTATGGGACGGTTAATGGCAGAAAGACATCACGGGTATTTCAAAGCTGTCCAGGAAGGACTTGAGGTATTGCTTTGAGTCTAGGGGGCAAGAGCACATCTGAATATAAAAGAATCTCCGTCGAAGAGTCGCTGAAGATGCTTGAGTCTTCGAGGGATGGGCTTTCGGATTCTGACGCCGGCAAACGTCTCGATATTTTCGGGTCTAACGAAATAGCAGAGAAGAAGACGAATCCTTTTCTTGATTTTCTGCTTCGTTACTGGGGACCAATGCCATGGCTGCTGGAGCTTGCGATGGCGCTCTCGTTTATATTGAGACATTATCTTGAAGGGGTAATAATCTTCCTGCTTCTGACGATAAATGCCGTCATAGGCCATGTGCATTCGCGCGGCTCTCAAAAAGCTGTTGAACTCCTCAAGAAGAAGCTGGCAGTAAAAGCAAAGGTATTGCGCGACAAAAAGTGGGCCATGATGGAGTCCAAAGAGCTTGTGCCCGGGGACATCATCACAGTCGGATTGGGGGATATAGTTCCGGCAGATTCCAAAATTATCAGCGGTGAGCTTTCCATTGATCAGTCAGCCCTCACAGGAGAATCTTTGCCTGCAGAGACACACGAATCGGACATAGTCTATTCGAGCTCTGTTGTGCGGCGTGGAGAGGCAAGATGCGTAATAGTCAATACCGGCGCCAGCACATACTTTGGCAAGACAGCGGAGCTTGTCAAAACGGCAAAGCCAAAGTCACATCAGGAAGATGTGATGATGGCTATTGTCAGATACATGATGTATCTGGGTGTGGCAGCACTGGTGCTGATTTTAGCATATGGAGTGATGATGAGGCTTGAAGAGCATGTCTTTACCATGCTCACCCTGGCTGTAATCTTCCTCATGGGTGCGGTACCTGTTGCTCTTCCGGCAGTGCTCACTATAGTCCAGTCCGTCGGAGCGTTGGAGCTTGCCAAGAGGGGGGCACTGGTGACGAGGCTCGATTCGATCGAGGATGCAGCATCGATAGATATACTTTGCCTGGATAAGACAGGCACGATAACACAAAATAAATTATCAGTCGCCGAAAGCATACCATTCCCCGGTTTCACGAAAGAAAATGTTGTCATAACGGCAGCCCTGGCCTCACAGGAGGAGGGGATGGACATTATTGACCTTGCGATTATCGGCTATGCTAAAAGGCTGGGAGTCAATTTCAGCGCATACAAACAGATATCTTTCACCCCATTTAATCCAACGATTAAGAGGACCGATGCGTTAATAGGGATCGGCGCGAAGCGTTTTAGGGCTGTTAAAGGCGCAGTTCAGGTAATTATATCCATGTGCAGGGGAATAGATAAGGAAGATGTGGAGAAGGCAAACGGGATAATAGATGGGTTTTCACGGAAAGGCTTCAGAACAATAGCAGTGGCCCGATCAGAAGGCTCCGACCTGGGAGATCTTAAACTCGCAGGATTGCTGTCACTGGCTGATCCCCCCAGGCCGGACTCAAAGGACATGATAGAACAGGCAAGAAAGCTGGGAATAAAGCCGATAATGCTCACGGGCGATAGCATGGCCATAGCGAAGGAAATAGCCCTCGAGGTCGGGATTGGGGGAAAAATCATCCGGATGACGGATATCTGGGGCTTAAGCGAGGATGCTCAGATGAAGGCTGTCGTGGAAAGTGATGGGTTTGCCGAGATATATCCCGATGACAAGTTTAAGATCGTAAAATTTTTGCAGTCCAGAGGGCACCTAGTGGGTATGACCGGAGACGGCGTCAATGATGCCCCTGCGCTGAAGCAGGCAGACCTATCAGCGGATGCTGACATGGGTTATAAATAAGGTCACAAAGGTGATAGAATTCGTTGGTCTTTTGACTGTGAGCTTTTTCTGGTTCCATAACATTGTGCTCTCCCTTCTGGGGATGTCCCTGCTTGTGTTTGCAAATGATTTTGTGACCATGTCCCTGGCAACCGACAATGTAACACATACGCCTAACCCGAACATATGGAATGTAAAGAACATTACCCTGGCCTCGCTGATTCCCGGCATACTTTTAATTGTGGAGGGCATCCTCGTGATCCTGATGGGGACCAAATACTTTAATCTTGAATGGGAGAAGCTGCGCACCCTTGTAATGCTGAATCTGATATTCAACAGCCAGTTCAGGGTACTTATAGTAAGGGAGAGAAGGCACTTTTGGTCATCAATTCCGGGCAGCGAATTACTGCTCTTAAGCGCGGCAACCATAATCAGTTTTGCACTGCTGGGCTTATACGGCATCTTTGTTCCGTCACTCACGTCGTATCAGATCCTTGCCGTGCTTGCATTCTCGATTGTCTTCACCCTTTGCATCGACTTTCCCAAGTTCTATGTGTTCAGAAGATTCAAATTATGATTCCCGGTCGTAAGATTTTGTACGAGTGCGGTAGCGGTAAGTTACGGCAGCCCCCGCCTTAGAAAAGCCCTCCTTCAATCGGTTTTTGACCACAAAAATCACCCGCTCATCTTGACATGAGTTTTATCTCCTGCTATGTTTTAGCCATGCTGAAAAAGAAAATGCAGATCAGCAAGATCAATAAAACAGCGGGCCAATTTTCTTCTCTGTGGAAGGGGGTACAAATATCTCCATGGAATATCAGCTGAATATCTCGGGCATTTTCAAGGACGAGAAAGAGCTCCACGAGACAGTCAGGAAGCGGAAGATGTGCTACGACACTGAGCCTTATTACTGCCCTAACAAGCAGGGTTCGATGACGCAGATCGGATTTCAGATTAATCTCTACGGTACATTACCTCAAACAGACGAGGAGGCTGGTCCGGATAGCCTGCAGTTCGAGGATGTGCTCAGCGATGTCCGAAAGGTAGCCATTGCCCTCTCGAAGACTGGCGAATCCGTGCACATGGGCGAGTCAGTGATCACGGATTCCACGTCTGTTTCCTATTCGGAGGAGCGGGAGATGCGGCCTGATGTGACAGTGCACATACCGGTGTTCGATCAGGAGCATTTTGGCCATCCGGTCGATGACAGGATCAGTAAGGCCATATCATTCGCGGGCAAAATCCTTGAACAGGTGGGAGTTCAGAAGAACCGCTGGCGTGACTGAGGCAGACAAGCCTAACATCATTCTGATCTTTGCCGTATTCCTCCTGCGGTAGTACTAAGGACCCCTCCAAAAAGTCCGATGTGAAGATGGCATCACTCCGGGGACATCAAGAGTTCGACATAAGCTCTGACTGCAATAGCCAACAACGCCTGTGCCAGCAATCATACAGCCATCGGCTCCGCAGTCAGCATGCGAAGATGACATTACTCCGGGGACATCAAGAGTCCGACATAAGCCCTGACTGCAATAGCCAACAACGCCTGTGCCAGCAATCATACAACCATCGACTCCGCAATCAGCATGCGAAGATGGCATTACTCCGGAGACAGCAAGGACCTGACAGGAGCCCCGACTGCAATAGCCGACAACGTCTGTGCCTGCAATCATGCAGCCATCGCCTCCACAGTCAGCAGCAGCCGAAAGGTCAGATGCATATCCCGAAAATGGTATCAGGGTGAATAGGATAGAAACAAAAATAGTCACGCAAAACACATATCTTTTTCCTTGTCGTCTCATGTCTTTCGCCCTCTTTTTTTGTTCGCAGAATGTTGTGTAATCAGCCCTCAAAATAGTCCTTCATCCGAAGATGATTCATCTTCTTCTCTCGTCAAAACCTATCGAACTATAACCATAATGTCAAGAGGTTGACAACAATGGGCTCTTAGTGTTGCCTATAGCGAACAATACTTCCAGGACATTCCCGGAAACATAGATAACTTTTGTCAGCTAAATCAGATTAGCTTCTTGATTCTGATGAAATTCCGGATTATTCACAGCGGTGAGAGTATTCGTAAGAGATGACGAAATTCCGAGCCGGGAATTCTTGACGTGACGGGAGATAACCCCGTTTTTGTCAGATAAGTCATCAGGTGCCTTGCCTGTACTACTTTTTTCAGAAGAACAACCCACTGACCTGACAGAAACTTATCCTTATACGCACAGATTCCCATCTCCTTGCCCAGGGAGACTAACTGAGGTTTGTCCTTCGGAGAATAGCCCACCTGTCTCCGCCCCTGCAGGTGACTATTAATATTCATGCTTGCGATGAGGGCCTGGTCCAGTGCATGGTAAGCAAGCCGCGCGAGGGAAAGGGGCTCCTCATTTACATATATACTGATGATATCTCCAACACCGTATACGTATTCATCATCCTGGGAATGGAGTCGGTCTGTAACCTTCAGCCATCCATTCGGATCTTTCGCGAGCGGCAGTTGTTGAATCAGGCGTGTCGGTTTGATTCCTCCAGTCCATATTAGCATTGACATGCTATGCTTCACCCCGGAGTCAAGAATCACCAAGTTTTGCTGCACCTCATCAATCCGATGTCCTGTAACGATGGTTAAGCCCTTCTGTAAAAGATATTCCTGTGAAAATTCCCGTGCCTTCAGCGGAAACCCGGGAAGAAGATTGTCCTGGTCGTGAATGAGCGTAAGGGTTAGTCTTCCAGAATTAAGATCATGCCTATACCCATACCCTCTGATCAAATCGAGTAGTTCTCCTGCCACTTCTGCACCTTCCGGTCCACCACCTGCGATGATGACGGAACACACCTTATTCCGGTCTGCCAGAAGAGAACAAAGATCGGCATGGATACGTTCAGCATCTTCAGGACTCCGGAACCGGTAAGAAAAGTTTCCGGCCCCTTGCACGTCAGAAAAATTAGTCTCTCCCCCGCTGCTCAAAACCAGATAGTCATAATCCAGGACCCGGGAGGATGTAAAAACCTGTTTACTTTTCACATCTAAGGAAAGAACCTCATCATGGACAAATTCAATGCCTGGAATTCTTAATATTACTGCAAGCGGTATTTGTATGTCTCTTGCCCGAATAGTCCCCGAGACGACTTCATGAATGGATGGAATAAAAGAGTGGTATTCGCTTCGGTCAATAAGAATTATTCTCACTGATGACGGCAGAAGCTTTTTTAGTGATAAAGCAGTCTCCAAACCACCAAACCCACCGCCGACAATGACAACGTTCTCAGTCATGTTTCTCTCTCCTGAATAAATGTATCACATTATCTTACACAAACAGTCTATCACATGATGTCATTTGAGCAATGAGGAAGGTTGCGACGCCCATGCCCTTTTGGTGCATAATTATTTCACCGCGCATTGTGAGTTGAAAGGATCCTCCTGAAGTGTCCGAAAAAGTATCCATATTCTTCCCGACACCGCGATAGTTTCGATCGTTGATACCTGGTTAATTCCCCTGCTGCTCCGCAAAATAGAGAGAAGCTGTTGAATCTAGCCCTAAAAATATGTGATTTTCCATTTGGGTCTGCATGAGTCTCTCCTTCGCATCTTCACGGAATATCCCTTTCATTAAAAACAAATCATGATCCCTTAATCCGCTTTTAATGTGCGAAGGTTATGCTGCAGGCATCATTGCAGACAAAACGGACAGAAAGAGAGGCCAATGCTATGAAAGTCAGTAATAACCCGATAGAGGGACGACCCGCACTAGAGGAATTGCTCAGTCGCAAGGTTGGAGTCCTGTTACATATTATTGAATGGGTAGACAAAATGGACCTGTCAGTCCGAGAGAAGTCATTTTTACTGCGGTTGATCAAAAACATGTATCTTTCTCTTGCAAAGAATCAAGAGTTTCAGCCCTCAGTCCCTATCGATAAGCCAGGTTGACCTTTGATCACAACAAGGCATAACTCAGTTAATCAGCCGCCAGCGAAGCACGATTGACAGGCCTAACAGTATGATAGAAAGAAGACATTTAGGTAAACTTAAACTCCTGATGACGATTTCATTTTTAGTTTCCAATTCTTTTGCAGCAACAACAGTAACGTTGAAGAGTACTTTAGATCTTATCCCTATGCCCGATCTCTTTATTTCCAGTCCCAGGCATCGGCATCTCCATTCAGGTCAACCTTGAGGTCCGTTGATGCAATGTAGTTTGCGAGAGTGAACCAGTCTGCCAAATGAAACTCACGAATCGTCGAGAATGGCTTTTTGGGAATGCTCGTCGTCATTGATTTCACCTATCCTGTTTTCTCTCTTCGGGCAAGGAAAGCCTCTTTCCGCATGTCCTCAATGTGGTGCCGGGCCGTTATAGGGAATCACCACGCTATCGTCTCCTCCGCCTGCGATGCTCGCCATCGTCGAGAGCTGCCGGCGCGCGGCCGGATTTCCTCGAACCTCTGCGTCGAGGAAAGTGAACGACCAGGTGAAGATGTCATTAATCGACGCTTCGTCCAATCCGTGCTTCACGCCGACCAGCGCGATAAGCTCTCGCGTCCCCGCGAGCCGCTCGATACCCTGCTGCGTGACTGCCAGCGGAGCCGTCGTGTCCGCCGTGCCGCTGATAGCGAGATACGGCAGCGTGACGCCGTCCAGCCCGTGCTGGTCACGCCCGAACGCCGGCAGGAACGGCTGTCCGAAGTACGGTATATAGCCCACCGCCGCCTTGAGGCGCGGATCGACAGTGACTCGGGTCCAATCCAGCCCGAGCGAGGTCGTCAGGCCGGCGCCGCCCATCAGCATAAGTGTTTCGCCGCCCATGCTCGCCCCGAAGCCTCCTATCTGCGTTGCATCCACGTGGTCACGCCATTGCGGATGCGCAAGCAATAGGTCGAGCGCGGCCGACATCGACAACGGTCGTAATGCCTGGAGCGCAACTAAGTCGCCGAGATGCGACAGGACTTTCACAGCGTCCGCGAGGTCGTCGATCTTGAGGTTAGAAAAGCGTGGGTCGCCATGGAATGGAGCCACCACGACAAAGCCATAGCTCGCAAACCAGGACAGCGCGCCTATGTAGTCGTTCGAGATTGGACTTCCGGCATAGCCGTGCGAAAACGCGAGCACCGGATACCGGGTCGTGGCGTCGGCAAACAGCGGCGGTTCCGCCCCGGTCTGCATGTGCGGTATGACCCTGCCCGTGGGGAGAGAGTAATCTGCACGGGGATTGTTAGCGACAGTGGGATAGCATGTGATCACGACAAACTGGACCGGCTTTCCGGCAAAAGAACCGTAGAGGTCCCCGTC
>OUUY01000002.1 GCA_900302705.1 Candidatus Sulfobium mesophilum | reverse complement strand
ACTAAAAGAAGTAATGCAAGACATGCTAATGAAAATAGCTTCACAGAATTCATCACATTCCTCCTTGGGCCTCAGAGCGGCCTATATTTTGCTGATTCGGGGACCTTCGCACAATCCCACCGGGTACAGGATAACGCGATTTTGTTTATTGATCCATCAGCTGTAATCTGATTTTCTTGTCGGACATTCGGACTTATCATCATCAGTACTTGTCCTACGCTGTTATTGGTCGTGCCCTTTAACATGTTCATCATGCGGCTCTGAAGAATGAAAGTCCCATAAATCAATAAACATGTAATTTTGTTCTTATCGACTTCCGTGACTAACAAACAGCGCTTATAGAACGCTTTTTATCAATGAGTTCAGGAAGAAGTCCTGATTTTGACATGTTGATTATTCAGTGATTTCTTTTTGTTGCTGCCAAGAAGATCAACCCTCGGCAAACCTCTTTTTTGGCCAGGAACGCTCACCAAGATGTCAAATCGCAGGCAAGGAGATACCTTATCATTAGAACTTCAAGTTGACAAAGTATGTATTGGCAAAGGTAAGTTAAAACAGGGGGAGGACTGGATGAGGCCGAGGCGCCCCAATCAGAACAGGGTGAAGTACTAAACTTCTGTTCCCCTCCTCCCCAAATTAACTCCCCTTGAGAATCCTCTCAAAGGCAAGGAAACTCCATTCACGCAACAAATTGCGTGACCTCTGAATCAGTGTTATTCTGGATTTAGAATGTATAAGAAGATCCTTGCAACTGTTAACGAACATATTAATTCAGAGGTAACGGCACGATACGCTCTGCATCTTGCCAAGGCTTGTGGAGCCATGTTCTTTACATGCTTTATCGCAGAAAAAGGAACCCCGAAAGAAAACATAAACCGGGCCGAAGATGCGATGAATAGACTCTTTGTCGAAGCAGAGCATCTGAAAATGAAGACCGAAAGCATAACAAAAACCGGCGAGACGACCAAGGAGATCAGCGCAATAGCCCGGCATGAAGGGATCGATATCGTCTTTGCCTCAACCCGCAGGAGCGATATCGAAAGGAGGTTCTACTCAGGTACAGTTACACGCAGGCTCTCTTCGATTCTGCCCTGCTCCGTAGCGCTGATGAGGGTCGTGCATATGGGGAAGATACATCCGACAAAGATACTTGTCCCCCTGAAGGCAGGGATTGATCATATAAAGGAGAGGGCCTACTTCACTTCAAAGATGGCCGAGTGCTGTAATGCAAAAGTGGTCGTATTTCATGCAGCAAAGCCTATAACAAAGTTCTTCCATGGTGAGATGCACCTCACTCCGTATGAATGGGGAAGAAGAATCCCCAAAGACATAGCCGGGTTCATGGAGTATCTCAGAAAATACGAGATCGAACATGAAGGAAGACTTTTACCCGGTAAAACGGGAAGGAGCATAACCATTGAAGCTGCAGTTAAACGGCACGACCTGATCATAATGGGTGCAAGCGAAAGGGGACTGCTGACAACCCTGATAAAAGGCAGCCCTGTTGAAGAAGTCCTGAGGGAAACACCCTGCGACCTCATCATACTGAAGCCGCGTCATGAAGATTAGCAGCCTTTCGAAAGAGGACGCCCTCAGACAGCTCGTAAGTTCAGAGAATGGTCTTTCGGAAGCAGAGGCCGCCAAAAGACTTTCAGAAAACGGCCTCAACGAAATCAGTGCTGTAGCCAGGACACCCCTCTTCCTCAAGTTCCTGGGACAGTTCACTCACTTTCTGGCAATATTGCTCTGGATCGGAGCCGGCCTTTCATTCCTCTCCGCCTATCTCCATCCCGGAGAAGGAATGTCCACACTCGGCGGCGCGATTATCGGCGTCATTCTTATAAACGCGGTCTTCACCTTTATCCAGGAATTCCGCGCAGAAAAGGCACTTGAGGCCTTAAAAAAACTTTTGCCGATGTATGTGCAGACCATCAGAGAAGGAGTAGAAAAAGAGATCCCTGCGCGCGAGATAGTGCCGGGTGACATCATCATGCTTGCCGAGGGAGACATGATACCTGCCGACGCAAGGCTGATAGAAAGCTCGACGCTTAAGGTAAACAATGCGTCTCTCACCGGTGAGTCAGAAGCCAGTCTTAGGGACCATATGCCTGCGCAGGATGAACTTCTGGAAAGCCCCAATATTGTCTTTGCGGGAACCGCTGTAACGAGCGGCTCAGGGAAGGCGCTCGTCTTTGCAACAGGCATGGGGACCGAGTTCGGCAGGATAGCCCATCTCACCAGCGCCGTAGAGCCCAGCCTTAGCCCTCTTCAGAAGGAAATCGTAAAAGCGACACGCCTTGTGGCAACCATTGCAGCACTAGTAGGCATATTCTTTTTTGGTCTTGGCCTTTTTATCGGGCGGAGCTTCTGGGAGAATTTCATCTTTGCCATCGGCATCACAGTCGCACTCATCCCTGAGGGCATGCTGCCGACAGTCACGCTTTCTCTTGCTATGGCAAGCCAGAGGATGGCGAAAAGAAAAGCCTTGATCAAGAGTCTTTCTTCTGCTGAAACACTGGGGTGTGTAACGGTCGTATGCACTGACAAGACAGGCACTCTCACTCAAAACAGAATGACCGCATCTAAAATATGGAAAGACGATCAGGTAATTGATGCAAGGGATCATGGGTTGCTGGCCGGTGATATGCTTTTACAGACGGCGCTTTTATGCAACAATGCACGGTTTGCTGAAAATGAATATAAAGGTGATCCTACCGAAGCAGCCCTTCTGAAGCTGGGCAGAGAAAGCATAGGGGGCATTAGCTCTCAACGCATCGCAGAGATACCCTTTGACTCCGAACGGAAAAGGATGACAACCCTTTGCAAGGTGGCTGATATTGGGTATGTCTTCACCAAGGGCGCAATGGAGAGTATTTTGCCCTTATGCAGCAGATCATTAGTGGGCGGTGCTCAGCAGCAGATGGATGATATGTTCAGACAGAAGGCAACAGAGGCCTGCCACCAGCTCATGGACATGGGATTAAGAGTGCTGGCGTTTGCGTATAAGGAATATAAGGGGCAGGGAGACAGAGACAAGGGTACAGGAAAGGAAATCCTCCATGCTGCTGATCCGCAATCCCTTGAAGCTGATCTTGTTTTCGCAGGGCTTATCGGGCTTGAGGACCCGCCGCGTCCAGAAGTGCCGGATGCCATCAGAAAATGCCATGCCGCAGGCATCAAGGTAATCATGATCACCGGTGACGGCAGCAGGACAGCCCTTGCAATTGCACGTGAGATCGAACTTGTCAGAGGAGAAGCTGTAGTCGTCGAAGGCACAGAGTTCATGAAAATGGATGACGGAGAATTACGAAAAAAACTTGCTGCAAAAGAGCTCATCTTTGCGCGCATGACACCAAAGCACAAGATGAGGGTCGTCTCTATCCTTCAGGAAGAAGGGGAGAGGGTTGCTGTAACCGGCGACGGCGTTAATGATGCGCCTGCTCTTAAGAAGGCGGATATTGGTATATCAATGGGGGTAGCCGGAACAGATGTTGCGAAAGAAGCCGCTGACATGATACTCCTTGACGACAATTTTGCGACCATCGTCAGCGCGGTTGAGGAAGGGAGGGCTGTGTATGAGAACATAAGAAAGTTCATCACCTATATATTCACATCAAACATACCGGAGGCTGTGCCCTATCTTGCCTATATCCTTCTAAAGATTCCCCTGCCGCTTACAATCATGCAGATCCTGGCGGTTGACCTCGGCACGGACATGCTTCCTGCGCTGGCGCTCGGAACGGAAAGACCGACGCCTTCTGTCATGAAGCAGCCGCCAAGAAGCAGGGATAAAAGACTCCTTGATTTTTCAGTCATTTCCCGCGCTTACTTATTTCTCGGTCCTATCGAGGCAGTGGCATGCATGTTCGGGTTTTTCTATGTTATGTACGAAGGGGGTTGGCACTGGGGGACCATGCTTCAGCCTGACAATATCCTCTATATGCAGGCCACAACAGCCTGCCTGACCGCTATCGTAATATCACAGGCTGGTAATGTCTTTGCGTGCAGGTCATCGGGAGAATCAGTATTTGGGCTAGGACTTCTGAAGAATCGGATGATCTTCATGGGTATAGGCTTTGAACTTTGTCTTCAACTTTTCATCGTTTATACTCCCTGGGGAAACAGTATATTTTCATCCGCTCCCATTTCATTGCATATATGGCTTATCCTTCTGCCTTTTGCATTCCTGCTTTTCTTTGCTGATGAGCTAA
Organism: Candidatus Sulfobium mesophilum; assembly: GCA_900302705.1. Taxonomy (GTDB): domain Bacteria; phylum Nitrospirota; class Thermodesulfovibrionia; order Thermodesulfovibrionales; family UBA6898; genus Sulfobium; species Sulfobium mesophilum. The sequence continues at coordinate 44,032 of OUUY01000002.1, read as the reverse complement.
GGAAAACTCTCACGCGCTCCTGAAAATATGTATTGCCGCACTTCCGGATTAACGAATAACATTTCCTGAACTGATAGCCTGGAGCCCCTTCTTTTGATATAATCTTACAAAGGCTGAATTTATCATGACTTGCCACAACAGATATTAGGAGGCGAAATGAACGCAACACTTATAAAACCGGACATTTACTGGGTCGGGGCAATTGACTGGGCAGTGAGGGACTTTCACGGGTACATGACTCCCAACGGAACGACATATAACAATTACCTGATCCTTGACGAGAAGATAACGCTTCTGGACACCGTCAAACACGACTTCAGCGAGATTATGCTTGATAACGTATCCCAGCTGATACACCCCTCAAAGATAGAGTACGTCATCATAAACCATATCGAAAACGACCATGCCACCAGTCTGGACAGAATAATGGCCTTTGCACCCAACGCGACGATTTATATAACAGAGAAAGGCAAGAAGGGTATAGCACGATTTTTCGACATTTCTTCCTGGAATATCAAGACCGTAAAAACGGGCGATGTCCTCAACATCGGCAAGCGCAATCTCCTTTTCATAGAAACCCCGATGCTCCACTGGCCCGACTCTATGATGACGTATTTAAAAGAGGACAAGATCCTCATAAGCCAGGACGGTTTCGGACAGCACCTTGCAACTTCTGCGAGGTTCGATGATGAATTCATAGAATGCGCGTCCATCTCAGAGCTTGAAGACTCCGTTATCGACTATTACGCAAATATTTTGATGCCCTTCGGAAATATCATCAAAAATAAAGTTGCCGAGATCCAGAAACTGGGACTCGAAATTGAGATGATCGCGCCGGACCATGGCATCATCTGGAGGCGGGATCCCGGCAAGGTCCTCAATATGTACATGGATATGGCCACGGGAAAGTCAAACCTTAGCGTAGCCGTTATCTACGACACGATGTGGCATAGTACGGAGATGATGACTTTACCCCTCATGCGCGGCATAAGAGAGGAGGGAGTTGACTGCAAGGTCATCAAACTCAGGGCCACTCCGATGTCTATCGCAATCAAAGAATTCTGGAAGGCCAGAGGGGCATTGATAGGAACACCTACACTTAACAATAAGATGTTCCCATCTGTGGCTGAGTTCCTTCAGCATGTTGCCGGTCTCAGGCCCAAAGATAGGATTACCGGTGCCTTCGGTAGCTACGGCTGGGGCGGCGGAGCAGTCAAGGAGGCCTATGAATGGCTGAAGGCAATGAAGCTTCAGACCGTTGAGCCGGGTGTGGAAGCGCTCTACAGGCCTGCGCCCGAGGACGACCAGAAGTGCTATGAATTCGGAAAAGAATTCGCTAGGAAAGTGAAGGAATATCACGCACAGTTCAAATAATTTCTGCGGATACGAGAAGATTCATGTCATAACCGGTGCACTGCTTACACTTCTGTCAGACCTGCATGGTGGGGGCTGGCCGACAACCTGTCATAAAAGACCTATCCTCTCCGGTTTTAAAAATTATAATTTGACAACGGCACCAACCCATGGTAAAAGCAAAGGAGGGGGAAGTAACCAATAACGTCAAACCTTTTGCGAAAGGGGTATAGCAATGGGTCTTTTAACGGGAGAGAACCGGGTTGCCGAATTGGGTGGATTTGACAGGTTTGCTTCAGGTTTTAGCGCCAGCAGAATACGTAGTCAGGCAATGTGTCCATTAAATGCAAACAAGCCGGAACTATGTAAAGCGGCCTTGTCATCGTCGATGATACACAGATCTCGATGTTGCAGTGAGGCATATGATGAATGCCCTATCTTTACGATTAAATCAAAACAGCAACCATCCTGAAGCGCTTAGAACGATCACGCACTGAAGAGACAAAGCAGTTGGCATTCTATCGATGCTCGTCTCGACCTCTGTCCGCTGTCCTGTTATAATGTCTTCATATGAAAACGATCGCCTTTTTAGGCAGTCCCAGAAAAGACGGCAACACAGAACTGCTCCTCAATGAGGCGATAAGAGGAGTTAAGGAAACCGTCAGCCGTGACGTCATTGTCTTTAACCTCAACCTTATGAAGATCGCTCCCTGCCAGGACTGCGGTGGCTGTGAAAAAACAGGCGAGTGCGTGCTGGATGACGACATGACGAAGTTATACCCCGAGATCAGATCAGCAGACAGGATTATCCTCGCCTCTCCTATCTTCTTCTTTGGTCTTTCAGCTCAATCAAAGACTATGATAGACCGCTGCCAAAGTTTCTGGTGCGAAAAATACCTGCTGAAGAAGCCGATTTCTCCGGGCAATGCCGGCCGCAAGGGACTTTTGATTATCGTTGGAGGAATGAAAAAGGAAGTGGGCGTGGAGTGTGGGGGCGCCTGCGCAAAGGCATTTTTCAGAACGATAAGCGTAAGCGAACACATTGTCCTTAGCTTTCTGGGTGTCGATGCAAAAGGTGCAATCCGTGATCACCCCACGGCCCTCAAAGACGCATTCGAGGCAGGCAAGAGACTATCAAGCGTGTAATCAGATGGCTTTTCCTCTGCCTCAATATATTCAGTTTCATCCAACCCTGAGGTGCAACCAGCAATGCAGGTTCTGTTTTAATCCACGTAAGAATACTGGCTCCGACATGACGTTCGACAATGCACTGAAACTCCTTGATATCCTCTTGTATAATGGCATCAGCGAAATTGACATCATAGGCGGAGAACCGCTTCTTCTGGATTGGATGCCTGATTTCATACAGATTGCGGTAAAGAGCGGCAGGTCGGTGAACCTCAGCACAAACGGAAGCTCAGTTGAAATGTTGGAGAAGTTTGCGGCCCTGAACCCTGAAAAGTTCAATATCGGCATATCCCTTGAGGGCAGCACGGAGGCCATACATAACTGGCTGACCAATTCGAACAATTTTTATCGGGCACTTGCGAGTATAGGCGAACTGATTTCATCCGGCCTGGACCCGATAGTTAAGACTGTGGTCAGCAGGGAGACGATAGACGATATACCGGAGATTGTAAACCTTCTGAGAAAGATGGAGGTTAAACGCTACGGTCTTATCCACATGGACCTGATGACCAGGGATGCAGCCCGGAAAAATGCGGCTTTGGGATACTGCGATTTCCTGGACCAATATGAAATAATCAGGAAAAGCAACAGCGATATGACAATTTTCAAAGTTAACGCCTCGTGTTTCGACAAACAAACAATTCCAGAGAGTGTGCGGTGTGCCGGCGGCATCACCAAACTGTCTGTCATGCCCGATGGTTCAGTATATCCCTGTAATCTCTTTCAGCATTTCCCGGAGTTTAATCTGGGAAATATCTTTGAAGGAGACTTCTTTAGCATATGGGCAAGCCCCAAGCTCCATCTTTTCAGAAACTGCGGGGAAAACAGGTGCAGAATCAATTCCTGCCCTAATTGGCATTCTTGCACCGGTGGCTGTCCAGCACATGGCTATTACCATCACGGTAAAGATCTTCGTCATGACGTAAGGTGTGAAGAAAACTAGTACCGTTAATCCAGGGCCTCTCTTCCAAAACACGAATTCTATTTCGGCCGGCACTTACTGTTAACATATTGCCCCGTGATGATCCTTGTCGTTGATACCGCTATGCAATCATAGTCGGCGTCCGTCGCCGACGCTACCCTTATAGTGCTCCACTTCGGCATTATTCCTCTTTTGTCAAATGTTACGTCATTGCCGGTATTGTTCCAGCTGAGAGACGCCTCCACCTTCTTCGGAAAATCAGGCAGCGTCATATCTCCGCCGTCTTTGATTCCGCTGTCGTTAGTGTCTTCAACAACCGAATAGGCGGTATTTCCAAGGACGACGTAATGCTCACGTCCCCTTGTGACCGCCGTCATCCTGGCATGCATATATCCGAATAAAGAACTTTGATGATCCTTTCGGCCGCCACTTTTTTTCCCCAGTCATAATACTCAAATCCCGCGGCAGACACAAGAATCCCGACTATGGCCATGGTAACTATCAATTCGATGTGGGAAATCCCCTGCTCTTTCATTTTCCCCTCCCAATACGCCTATCCCCTTTTTTTTCGTCCATGATTTAATGAGACGTTGCCGGTATGTCGCTTCACTTTCGTCTGTCATACTCCGGCTTGACCGGAGTATCCAAGGCATAAAAACTGGATCCCCCGATCAAGTCGGGGAATGACAGTTATATATCCTTAAAGTATCGTTGCTTTAGGTAATAACCCATTTCGGAAAAAAAAGCACCTGTCAATATTGACAGGTGCTTTTTTTTTGCGGACCATTTATGCTTTAATATGCGATTTTGTAACATTCCGTCTTGAGGTCACTGTTCGGATTTTTCTATGACCTGTTGCGAATCCTTTATCCTTTTCCACCGCCTATGTATCCAGAGCCATTCGGCCGGGTTATGCTTTATATATTCCTCAACGCACCGGGACAATTTGACCGTATTCTCATATACGGTCTTTTCATTGACCTCGGACCTGTCCAGGTCAACCTCTTCACCGGCCTCAATTATATGACTATCGCCGTCCCTCCTGATAAAGGCTGGTACGACCGGCGCCCCGGTCTTCATGGCGATAACAGCCGGGGTCTTCATCGTATAGTCCTTCTTCCCCAGAAAGTCCGCTACGACGCCTTCAGCGCTAACGACACTCTGATCCATGAGTATCGCCACAGTCTCATTTTTTGACAAGGCTGACAAGATCTTCTTGAGCGCCCCCTTCTTATATATGACTTTGTTGCTATACTTGCTCCTCGTCCTCTCTACCAGCCCGTTAAGATAGGGGTTGTCAATAGGCCTCGCCACAATATTAAGCCTTGTCACATTTGCTGCGGCGGCAAGGGCGTTGAGCTCCCAGTTACCGCAGTGACCCGTAATAAGAAGGACCCCTTTGCCCTTCATGCTTGCCCTGGCAAAATATTCCACGCCCCTAATCTTGACGTTTCTTATTATGCGGTCGCCTAGTCCGAAATAGATCTTTACGACCTCTGCAAAGGATTTCCCGAGGTTTCTGAAATTCTGTCTGATTACTTTTTCAGGGGTTTCACTGATTGTCAGGGCATTTCTTGAGACGGCAGCCCTTAGGTTCTCTATCGCTATTTTTCGCCTGCTTCCCCAACAAAAATAAAGAATGTCACCCAGATATTCACCAAATTTTATGGCCAACCTATGGGGAAGCAGAGCGATAGGAAGCGTTACAAGCACAATCAACAGAAACTGCACCAGCCAACAAACTTTTTTCATTTATCGTCATTATTGTTGTCTTTTTCTTTGTCTTTAGACTCCGCCTTCTTATCCTTCATAGCCTCAGATATCTCCGCGAGCCTCTTAGCAACGAGGTAGTTTACAGTGCCTTCGGGATAAGTTCCGTCCTCCCTGAGTTCTCCCATAGGCATGCCGGTGAATATCTCCATGCCTTCCCCGACCTTGTCTATTGCATAAATAACGAATTTCCCCTCCATAACGGCATCTACAACCTCCTGCTTGATCATAAGATGCTTGATGTTCTTCCTCGGTATGACAACTCCATGGCTGCCGTCCAGACCGCGGACCTTGCAGAGATCGAAGAAGCCCTCTATCTTTTCATTGACTCCGCCTATGGGCTGTACGTCTCCGTTTTGGTCCATGGAGCCGGTGACTGCAAAATTCTGTTTCAGGGGGATCCCAGCGAGGCTGCTAAGTATGACATATAGTTCGGCGCATGAGGCGCTGTCGCCCTCGATCATGTCATAAAGCTGCTCAAACGTAATCGAGGCCGAAAAACTGACGGGCTTCTTCCTGGCGTAAGTGCTGTTTATGAAATGCGTAATGATCAGTACAGCCTTTTCATGGACCCTGCCGCTCATCTTCGTCTCGCGCTCTATATTGATGACCCCCGATTTGCCTGCATAAGTACTTGCAGTAATCCTTGAAGGTTTCCCGAACTGATAGTCCCCCATCCCCATGACAGCAAGTCCGTTTATCTGACCGACCTTCTCGCCTTCGGTATCGATTATCAGGGTCCCCTCGACAATCATCTCCTGCAGGCGGTCTTCTATCTTGTTGACCCTGTATACACGTTCCCTCAGGGCCTTTTCCACATGCTCGTCCCTGACGATATCGCTCCCTGCTTTCTTCGCCCAGTAATTTGACTCCTTGATAACGTCGCCGATTTCGCTGAACCTGGAGGAAAGCTTCTCCTGATGCTCAGCAAGCCTCGATCCGTATTCCACTATTTTTGCGACGCCGGACCTGTCGAAAGACAGGTATTTTCCCTCCTTGCAGGTGCTTGCGACAAAGGCGGCATACTTGCCGACAGTTTCCGCTGTCTTGTCCATCCTGCTGTCGAAGTCCGCCTTCACCTTGAACAACTCCCGGTATTCCTCGTCCAGGCTGTAAAGCATATAATAAAGATACGGGTTTCCGATAAGAATCACCTTCACGTTTAGCGGTATCGCCTCGGGCTTCAGTGTCGTGGTTGACATGAGACGGTACTGCTCCCAAACATCCTCTATCTTGATCTCCTTGTTCCTCAGAGCGCGCTTCAGCGTCTCGTAAGAGAAGAGGTTCCTCAGCAGGTCAAGGGCGTTCATTACGAGATAGCCGCCATTGGCCTTGTGCAGCGCCCCGGCTCTAATCATCGAGAAATCCGTCGTCGCCACCCCGTACTGGAATTTGTATTCAAGTCTTCCGAAGATGTTGAAATATGTCGGGTTGCTTTCGAAAACACAGGGGGCTCCCGAGCAGTCTTGATTGTTGACAAGGACGTTTACTACATACCGCGTAAATGAGGGCTCTGTCTTTTGCATCTTCATAAAGGGAAGCGGCGGGCTTTGTTCTTCCTGAGACTTGAAGTCGTCGATATGCTCAAGAATATCCTCTGTCACTGCCGCGAGATACGCGGTTACCCTTTCATGGTCCTTATACTTGTTCTTCACTTCTTCCATAAAGTGACCTACGGCAGCGAGCGTAGCGTCCCTCTCAAGTTTCGAAAGGGCGTTTTTCACGTTCTTTTCACTCTCCCTTACCTCCCGGACGATATCGTTGAGTTTTTCCTGGAGCACCTTGCCTATCTCATCTATCTTTGCCCTGGTCTTTTCGTCGAGCGCTTCGTATTCTTCTTCTGTAAGGGGTTCGCCGCTCTTCTTGACGGGAACGATCATCAGTCCGCTGACCGTTTTTCTTATCGAAAAACCCTTCGACTGAGCCTCTTCCTCAAGCCCCGCAAACATCTGTTTCTGCTTCTGCTGAAATTCCTCCAGTATCTGGTTCTTTTGTTTCTCATACTCCTTCGACTCAAATATCTTAGGTATCTCGACCCTGAGGATCTTTACAAGCTCTTCCATGTCCTTATGAAATGCGGAAGCCCTTCCCGGCTCCATGGATATGGCAAGCGGTATATCCGGCTCTTTGAAATTATATACGTAGCACCAATCTGCAGGGACTGGCTCCTCAGCGGCCTTCGTCTTTAAAATGGCCTTTATCGTCGTCGACTTCCCCGTTCCGTTTTCACCCAGCACATAAATATTAAAGCCCTTGCTGTCAAGGTTCAGCCCAAAGTCTATCGCGTTTAAAGCCCTGACCTGGCCGATTGTTTCAGTAAGCTCAGGAAGTTCATCGGTAGTGGAAAATTTGAACAAGTCCGGATCACAGCAGGAATAAAGCTCTTCGCTGGTGAGTGGTTTGGGCGGCATATCTTTCCTCCGTATCAGGTAAATTTAGAGTCAGTGTAAAAATCAGACCTTAGCTTACACAAAAACACTATTTGATCTGACCGAAATTTGCAACTATCCGGTTACTAATGCATTTCCGCCTTTCGGCATCATGTAGCTTTTTTTAACGCAAGCCTGTTGAGTGCCTCTATATAGGCCTTTGCTGCGGCGACGATGATATCCGTATCGGCGCCGTTGCCCCTGACGACTCTGCCGTCTTCCTCCAAAGACACAGAAACCTCTCCAAGCGCATCAGTGCCGCCAGTTATGCTCTTCACTTCAAATTTCCGAAGCGTGCTCTTCGTTTTTGTAATAGCAACTATCGCCTTATACGTGGCATCCACCGGCCCGTCGCCGTGTTCCATCCTGTCGAAGATTTCTTCCCCGATCTTCATCTTGACCATGGCTGTAGGTTTCTGGGCAAGACCACTCGTTATACTCAGATCCACAAGACTGTATAATTCGGGAGCCCTCGCCGTCGCCTCAGAAACAAGTGCCTCCAGATCTTCGTCGTATATCTCCTTCTTCTGGTCAGCAAGCCTCTTGAACTTCTCAAAGAGGCTATCAACTTCTTCCTGGTTCAGCATAAAACCTAACTCCTTAAGCCGCGTCTTAAAGGCGTGTCTTCCGGAATGTTTTCCCATCACAAGTTTTGTACTCTGGAGTCCGATATCTTCAGGCGTCATAATCTCATAAGTCGTCTTTTCCTTCAGGAGGCCATCCTGGTGGATTCCCGATTCATGGGCAAAGGCATTAGCCCCCACAATCGCCTTGTTGGGCTGAACTGGGATGCCCGTAATCTTCGATACAAGCCTGCTGGTGCGGACAATCTCTTTGGTATTTATGCCTGTGCCCGCGTTAAAGAAGTCTTTTCGCGTCCTTAACGCCATGACGACCTCTTCCATGGAGCAGTTGCCGGCCCGTTCGCCGATGCCGTTGACAGTGCATTCAACTTGCCCGGCGCCGTTGGATATCGCAGCCAGAGAATTGGCAACAGCAAGGCCGAGATCGTTATGACAATGAACAGAAATAACCGCTTTTTCCCTTATCCGCTTTTTGATAGCACCGATAATCTCCCCGAATTCAGCAGGGGTAGTATAGCCGACGGTGTCGGGTATGTTCACAGTAGAGGCCCCTGCCTCAACCACGGCCTCCACCACATCCAGCAGGTATTGAAGGTCCGTTCTTGTGGCGTCCATCGGCGAAAATTCGACATCTTCCACATAACTCCTCGCAAGCTCCACCATTGCAACTGACCTCTTCAGCGCCTCTTCCCTGCTCACCCTGAATTGGTATTTAAGATGAATGTCCGACGTCGAGTGGAAGGTATGGATCCTTTTTTTAGGTGCATCCTTCAGCGCCTCCCAAGCACGTTTGATATCTTCCTCTTTCGCTCTGGCAAGACTGCAAAGAACCGGGCCCTCTATTTCATCGCCTATCCTCTTTATCGCCTCAAAATCGCCCGGAGAACTTATCGCAAAGCCGGCTTCAATAATATCTACCTTCAAAGCGGCAAGCTGTCTAGCCAGCTGTATCTTTTCATCGACATTCATGGACGCCCCGGGGGATTGTTCCCCGTCGCGCAGCGTCGTATCGAAAATCCTTATCTTTCGCATGCCTTATCCTCAAACCACCTGTTTTTTATGCTTACGATACATCAAGTATATATTTTCGATAATACCCCACGCAAGGTAGATCATGGCAAATACAAAGATCGCCACAGGGGGATGAATCACAAAGGCCACAAGTGAAACTACAATCGCCACTAATATCCAGAAGGGTTTTCTTCTTCTGAAATCAATCTCCTTCAGGCCGTGGAACTTTAGTCTGCTGACCATCAGAATGGAAAGCAGTACTGTAAGGATCAGCATGAATGCATTTTTTTCAGGCACCGTCTTCCACATATCATCGTAGAAGAGCACGAGCGCACCGAGCACTCCGGCCGCCCCCGGGATTGGCATGCCGGTAAAGGCCTTCGATTCCGAGGAACCCATCTGCACATTGTAGCGTGCAAGCCTCAGCGCCCCGCAGGCAGCAAAAAGGAAAGCAGCAGCAAACCCTATCCTGCCAAAAGGAGCGATAGCCCACTTGTAAACCAGCACCGAAGGCGCAACACCGAAGGCAACCAGGTCGGATAGTGAATCCAGTTCAATGCCGAACCTCGTTGTACTGTTAGTCAGACGCGCGACCCAGCCGTCGAGTCCATCAAAGACGCCGGCGACAAAAATAGCCCAGGCGGCAAAAACAAAGTCCCCTTTGATCGACGTCAGAATCGAAAAAAAGCCAAAAAACATACCACAGAGTGTCAGTGTGTTCGGAAGTATATATATCCCTTTTTTCATATATGTAATTATAATGCAAACCAGTATTATTGTCTTTAAAAATCATATGGTTTCACGGAAACCATTTCGGTATGAATTAAGCGCAAGAAGTTTCAAGTCATTAAGTGTCAAGCTTAATACCGTCATTTCCCAGCTTGACCCTCGAATCCAGTCCCGACTCCGGATTGCCCGATTAAGTTGGGCAATGACGGCATAAATGACATGTGGGGTATTTTTGAGCGGCTTCAATTTCTCGTATTGACTCGCCAAGGCGAGTCGAAAAATTGCCTCGGAGCGCAGCAAGAATGAGCGAAAAAATAGCCCCATACGACACTGTGCGCGCTCAAACTAATGTAGCAGTGCATTGAGCCCCCGCACCGCCCTCTCGGGAGAAGGGTATACGGGTATCTTAGCTCTTTCGAGCGCGGAAATGATTTTCCGCGTAATGCCGCTCTGGGCTATGTTGGCTGTGAGCGGCATCCTAAGTTTCTTCTTTGCCTCTGCCAGAGCATTGCCCAGATTTCCAGTAATGCCAAAGACATTAGGAAGTGCAATTATCACAAAACCGTCGTAATCATCAACAAGTTCATTGAGCACGGCCACGTAGTCCTCATCCCTGACCTGGGCAGTCAGGTCAACAGGATTGTTAACTACAAAAAAATTCGGAAACAGATGCTGCAACCGGGCTTTCTTCTCCCCTGATATGCCTACCACATCTAACCCCTGTCTCATGCATTCATCAGCCGCAAGTACTCCCGAGCCGCCTCCGTTTGTGATTATGCAGACCCTTTTTACAGTCTTCCTTTCCATCTGCTTATCAGAAAAAGATTTCTTAAGCGGCCTCTGATATGACAGCGCCTTCGTAGCATCCATGAATTCGTCGAAATCAGAGACCTCCCTGAGCCCGGCTTGCCTCACGATAGAACGAAAAACCTCATACCTGCCCGCAAGTCTGCCCGTATGTGAAAACGCAGCAGCCTGGCCGATCGTCCCTTTGCCGGATTTGAGAATGAGAAGCGGCTTCTTACTGACCAGTTGACGAGCGCTTGAAATAAACCTTCTGCCATCGTCCACCGACTCGATATAGGATATGACAACGTCTGTCTTCTGATCATCTGCCAGATAGTCATAGAGGTCTGACTCTGCGACATCGACTGCGTTTCCGTAACCGATGGCCTTAGACAAACCTGCATTGGCATCCCGGAGCGCGCCCAGCAGACAGGACAGGACTGCCCCGCTTTGAGAAACCACGGCCACGTTTCCCTTCTTTGGCCTCTGAAGCCTCTCCTTAGGGAGAAAAAAAGTGTCGAGCGACTGGTGGGGATTGTATAATCCCATGCAGTTAGGACCGACAATCCTGAAGCCGAATTCTTTTCCAATGCGTTTTATTTCCTCCTGAAGGGCGGTCTCGCCTACCTCGGCAAATCCCGAACTCATCACGATAACGCACCTCGCCCTTCCCTTAAATTCCCTGAGTATTTCAGGCACCTCAGGAGCCGGCCTCAGTATAAGGGCAAGGTCCACAGGTTCGGGAATATCAGAAATATTTCGAAAGGACCTTATCCCCATTAATTCGTCGTACTTAGGGTTTACGGGATAAACCCTTCCCCTGAAGCTGAGGAGATTTTTAAGCACAACCCCTCCCAGCCTCATCTCAGTATGCGCGGCTCCGACAAGGGCGATTGATTTCGGTTCGAAAAGAGGCGCGACAGAGTTCATGCGCTTTCGATGAATATCAGGGCCGGATCCTCCAGATAGCTCGTTACTTTAGCAAGAAACCTCGATGCATCGACGCCGTCTGTCAGCCTGTGATCAAAGGTAAGAGAAAGCGGCAGTATCTTGCGTACGACTATCTTTCCGTTTTTCACCCATGGTTTTTCGGTTATCATGCCTGTCCCAAGTATTGCAGCCTCCGGATAGTTTATGATAGGCGTTGCATAATATCCGCCGAAATGACCGTAGTTCGTAATCGTGAATGTGCCGCCCTTCATCTCTTCGAGCTTTATCTTCCTTTCCCTCGCCTTTACACTCAGGCCCTGAATCTCAAGCGAAAGTTCGAGGATCGTCTTGCCGACCGGGTTCTTTATGACCGGCACCATGAGGCCGTCGGGCGTGTCCACGGCAATGCCGATGGCATAATACTTTTTTATGATTATCTCTTCCTTTTCATCGTCTAAAGAGGAATTGAGCATCGGGTGCTCGGCGAGGGCATGGATGACGGCCTTTATAAAAAAAGGCAGAAAGGTCAGATGCACGCCCTTTTCGAGCAGGGGCTTCTTCTCCTTTTCCCTGAGATCCCAAAGGTCTGTTATGTCTACCTCGCCCATGCCTGTTACGAATGCGGTGGTCCTTTGAGAGGCAATGAGGTTTTTTGCTATCGTCCTCCTGAGTCCTCTTAACGGCATTCTTTCCACTGGCCCGAAAATATCCTCCGCCTTTTTTTCTTTTGGCGGAGCTACCACTGTTAGATCTTCTTTAGTGATACTCCCTCCCGGGCCGGTCCCCTTCACCTTGGAAAGGTCAATGCCCAGTTCTCTGGCAGCAGCCCTGACCGCCGGTGTCGCAAGCACAACCTCCTCTTCCTCCTCCGGCAGCACACCTACTACCGAGACCGATTTTCCCTTTTCCTCTTCTTTCTCCTGAGTTTTTTTTGACGCAGCCGGCTTCTTTTCCTCTTCCTCCTCGGGCAGCACGCCTACGACCGAGACCGATTTTTCCTTTTCCCCTCCTTTCTCCTCAGGTTTTATTGTTGCGGCCGGCTTCTTTTCCTCGACCGCCTCTCCCTCAACGGCGATTGTCATCAGGACCTCTCCCACCTTTACTATCTCGCCCACATTTTTATTGATCTTAAGCACCATGCCTTTCTTCGGAGAGGGAACTTCAACAACGGCCTTATCTGTCTCTATCTCAAGTACGCTTTGATGTTCCTCGACATTGTCCCCTTCCTTGACTATCCATTTTCTCACCTCTCCCTCGGTGATACCCTCGCCAAGATCCGGTAATACAAAATTAAACGGCATAGGCCCTCCTGATTTGAATTTAAGCGATTGTAATCTTTAAAGAAAAGGATATCACGCAGCGCAATAGCAGTCAATTTTGCAAAAGACTGCCGTCCCTTATAATGCCGGGCGACCAAAAGCCGAACTGCTCTACCCTCTGTCAACCGTGGTATAATTTTGATGATATGAGAATCTGCCCGGCAAGAAAAAACATGTTGCTATTACTGCTCTTCTTTATCGCTCTTGTGTCTGCTTCGTCTTTGAGTTCCGGGCATGCGGGGGCAGCCGGCCAGAAAAACTTTATGTGGAAGGTCCGCTCGAAGACAGCAACGGTATACCTCCTGGGTTCTATCCATTACATGAAAAAAGAGGCATATCCGCTAAATATAGTCATAGAGGACGCCTTCAGCAAATCAAACGTCCTAGCGGTAGAGGCAAATGTGAACGACCCTGACAAACTTTATTTCTCAAGGTTAATTGACCAGGCTTTTTATCCGGGTGAAGACACACTTGAAAAGCATGTCTCCCGTCAGACATATGAACTCGTTACAAGGGCATTTGACAAATATGGGCTCCCGGCAGAGATCCTTGCCAAGGAAAGGCCATGGTTTCTGGCACTGACTTTGACAGCCCTTGAACTGCTGAAATCCGGCTACGATCCTCAGTACGGCGTTGACATGCACTTTCTTACAAAAGCCGGTGAAAAGAAAATAGTGGAGCTGGAAAGTCTTGAGCAGCAGGTAACCCTTCTGAGCGGCTTTTCCGACGCCGAGCAGGAGGCATTTCTGGTACATACCATAAAGGAACTTGATTCCATGAGCGCGGAATCAGACATCCTCATGCGCACATGGAAAGCGGGCGATGCGAGTGGACTGGAATCGATTCTTTCTAAGAACGCCGGCTCGGACCAGGGGATGGCTGCTGTCTACGAAAAAATCCTTTACGCGAGGAACCGCAGCATGGCGTCCCGGGTCGAGGGCTTACTTCGGTCGAATGACACCTGCTTCGTAGTAGTCGGCGCAGCTCATCTCGTCGGCAACAGGGGGATAGTTGAATTGCTCAGGACAAAAGGATATTCGGTCGAACAGATGTAAAAGCTTCTTCCGCAAAGCTTAGAAATAATGGCGGAGCTTTCAGGTTGATTCATTCATTGCATGCCGCCTAATATTGGAATACACTTATTGCTGTGAGAAGGGTTATACCGACTTGCTGAAATTAAGACAACGAGTAGACATTATATGACATTGATCGAAATGACAGTCTGCGTGCGCGGCATCGGGGAACGGTTCCTTTCCCTTCTGAAAGAACTCGGGCATATGTTTATCTTCCTGGTCAATGCGGTCTATACCATCTTCAGACCCCCGTTTAAATTCAAAATGCTCTTAAGACAGATACGGTTCATGGGCAGTAAATCGATCGTAGTCATACTCCTCACAGGCTCCTTCACCGGCATGGTGTTGGCACTTCAGATATATTACACCCTGAGAAAATTCGGGTCTGAAGCGATGCTTGGCCCTGCTGTTGCGCTTTCGATCATCAGGGAACTGGGCCCCGTACTTTCAGCGCTTATGGTCACCGGAAGGGCCGGGTCAGCCCTAACAGCAGAGATCGGCATCATGAGGATCACGGAACAGATAGACGCCCTCACATCCATGGCACTAAACCCGGTGCGCTACCTTGTCACGCCGAACATCGTTGCAGCCCTCATAGCCTTTCCGCTTCTGACTTCGATTTTCGACCTCATCGGCATTTACGGGGGATATTTCGTGGGGGTAAAATTGCTTGGGCTTAGCTCCGGGACATATTTTTCACAGATGGAGCTTTTTGTCAGCATGGAAGACATCAGGGTGGGATTATACAAGTCGCTCAGTTTCGGCGTGATCGTTTCATGGGTTTGCTGTTACAAGGGCTATTTTACCAGTTATGGCGCCGAGGGCGTGGGCAAGGCAACGACATCGGCGGTGGTCACGTCATCCGTCCTGATACTGATATGGGACTATTTCCTCGGCTCGGTGCTGATATAAAGACAACGTCATGATAAAAATCGTTAACCTCAAGAAGGGCTTCGGCCGGCAGGAGGTCCTGAACGGACTTAACTTAAAGATACTCAATAAAGAACTGGTCGCTGTCATCGGCAGAAGCGGAGGCGGCAAGAGCGTTCTGCTTAAACATCTTATAGGCATAGTAAAACCTGATCATGGAAAAGTATTAATAGAAGGCGTCGATATCACATCAGTCAGCGGAAGGGAACTTGACAGGGTGCGGGAAAAATTCGGCGTCGTTTTCCAGGAAGGGGCGCTTTTCGATTCGCTCACCGTATATGAGAACATAGCCTTTCCTCTCAGGGAAAAAACACGGCTGGGAAGAGGCGAAATCGAAGCGCGCGTCAACGACGCGCTGGAGGATGTGGGCCTCAAAGAGATGGGGGACAAGTATCCCGCCGAAATCAGCGGGGGCATGAAAAGGCGGGTTGCCCTCGCCCGTGCCCTGATTACGGAACCTTCTATCGTCCTGTTTGATGAGCCGACCACCGGCCTCGACCCCATCATATCGAGCTCAATACACAAGCTGATCAAAAAGACTCACAGGAAATACAAATTTACCGGAGTAATAATAAGCCATGAAATCCCGGAGATTTTCGATGTTGCAGACAAAGTGGCCATGCTATACAATGGTACCATAATCGAATTCGGGACACCCGAGGAGTTCAGAAACTCTGAAAACCCTTATGTGCGGCAGTTCATATCCGGCTCGCTTGAAGGGCCGATAGAAGCATTGTGATAATGGAGAACCGATAAGCGCATGAAGAAGATCGATCTTGAAACAGCAGTCGGCTTTTTTTTGCTGATAGGAATATTCTCGCTCGCCTACATATCCGTGAAGCTTGGAAGACTGGAAGTGCTCGGGAATAAAGGGTATGAAGTTTACGCTGAGTTCGAGCAGGTGGGCGGAATAAAGCCCGGCGCAAGTGTCGAAATCGCCGGGATTGCAATCGGCAGGGTTACCGGCATGAGGCTCAACGATTATCAGGCGCTCCTTTCCCTGGAAATCGACAAGGGCATAAAACTGCAGGAGGACTCCATAGCGTCTGTAAGAACAAAGGGGCTGATAGGGGAAAAATATATCCTGATCACCCCGGGAGGATCTGAAAAGATTATTGCAGACGGCGGAAAGATAAGGGAGACCGAGTCCGCTATCGATACGGAATCGCTTATGTCCAAATATATATTCGGAAAGATTTAGGAGGGACCGCATGATGAAAAATTATTTTTTAAGTATATCTGTCATTTTTTTTAGCTGCCTCTTGATCTTTTTATTCACACCTTCAACTGCCTTCTCAGGGGAAGCAACCGATCAGATAAGACAAACTGTCGACGCGGTAATTGATATTTTAAACAACAAGGAACTGAAGAAGCCGGAAAAACGTGAACTCAGAGAAAAAAAGATACGCCAGGTCGTAGAAAAAAGTTTTGACTTCGAAGAGATGGCGAAACGCTCCCTGGCCCTACACTGGAACAAAAGGAGCCCGGAGGAAAGGAAGGAATTCGTCGCCCTTTTTTCCGACCTTCTCGAAAATACATACATAAAGAAGATAGAGCGGTACGAACAGGAAAAGGTGATATACACTGATGAGAAAATTGAGGGGCAGTACGCAAGCGTCAAGACAAAGATAGTAAAGACCCAGGAGGTCGAGATTCCTGTGGAATACAAGATCTTTAAGAAGGCCGCCAAGTGGGAGGTTTATGACATCATTGTCGAAGGGGTAAGCCTGGTCAATAATTACCGGAGCCAGTTTACCCAGATTATACGCTCATCGTCTTATGAAGAGCTCGTCAAGCGGCTAAGAAAAAAGACCCTCAAAGAAACACAATAAAAAAGACGACAAAGTGCACTCCGTTTAACCTACCGGCGTTCTTTTTGAATAAATGCCGGACCCGTGTATGTTTCTTCCTTTATCTTGCTTTTCCTGTACTGATAGTAGGCATCCTTCATAGCTATATAGGGGTCGATAGCCGATTCCTTAAAATCCTCATATTCTCCGATTCTGAGGGATTCGTAGTTAAACCGCTCGTACGCCTGGACTCCAAATGAGTCAATAAACGGAGTGATATAGTTCTCCGGTGTCAGAAAATAATCGCCGGCAAGGCCTATACTGTCCCTGAAAGAAGAAGGGCCTAGAACAGGCCAGATGATAAAAAACCCGTCGGGTATGCCGTATTTTCCAAGGGTCTGTCCAAAGTCCCGGTCCATCGTACCTATCTCAGGGTTGTCTTTTACTACCTCGAACATTCCTCCCAGTCCCCCCACAGTGTTTGCCACGAAACGGCCCAGTTCGCCGGCCGCGGCATGGAACTTAAGCTGAAGGACGGCATTGACAAACCTGATAGGGGTGGCCACATTGTGCACCATATTGCGCACCCTGATGCGTCCCCATTCTGGTATGAATGTGTTATAGACCTTTGCGGCTGGTTTCACCACCCAGAAATAAAGCCTGTCGTTGATAGTAAACATAACGCGGTTCCAGGGTTCTAAGGGATCTACCATCCCCTCTTCTTCCTGCATCGACTCATCAACCGGTCCTTCGGCAGCCTCTTCCGAAGTTGCTTCGCTGCTCGGTCCTGAGGCGGCTTCTCCAGAAACTGAAGGAACAGGCTTCTCCTCCGGCTGGCTTTCTCCAGCATGGGACAAAAGGGGAAACAACACAAGAAAGACAATTGCAAACCACGCGAATCGACAATTATTTTTTTTCATTTGATCACCCGCAACGAATATTTTTTTTCAGGTTAAGATGTGCCACGACCTCAATATTTTAGTACCTCTTCAATAGCTTTACTTATCCTGTTTACTGTAGGCATATAATAGTCCTCGAGTTTCGGAAGGGGCAGCACCACGTCATACCCGGTAACCCTCTTTATCGGCCCCTTAAGATACAGCATGGCGTCTTCTGCGATAGAAGCCGAAATCTCTGCTCCGAAGCCTCCTGTTTTGGGCGCCTCCTGCACGATCACAACCCTGCCGGTTTTCTTCACGGACTTATATACTGTCTCCTCGTCAAAGGGCAGAAGGGTCATCAGGTCTATCACCTCCGCATCTACAGTGCTCACTGCCTGAAGGGCCCTGTGGAGCATACTCCCCCAGGCGATGACCGTTACCTGCCTGCCCTCCTGCACGATCCTCGCCTGTCCAAGCGGAACAGTATATTCGCCCTCCGGAACATCCTCCTTTATCATTCTATACAGCCTGGCCGATTCAAGAAACACTACAGTATCAGGGTCTCTGATCGCCGAAATAAGCAGTCCCTTGGCCGTATAAGGCGTGGCCGGAACAACCACTTTTATTCCGGGCATGTGACAAAAGTGAGCCTCCGAACTTTCCGAATGGTGTTCTGGCGATTTAATGCCTACGCCGTAAGGTGTTCTTATTACAAGAGGGACGGTGTATCTGCCGCGGCAACGAGAACGGATCCTTGCGGCGTGATTAAATATCTGATCCACAGCGGGATAGATGAACCCCATGAACTGTATCTCAGCCACGGGCTTCAATCCGTATGCAGCCATGCCTATGGCGGTTCCGACTATTCCGGATTCAGCAAGGGGCGTGTCCATCACACGCTCCGATCCGTAGAGATCGAGAAGTCCCTCAGTCACTCTGAAGACGCCTCCATCCCTGCCCACATCTTCCCCAAGGACAACCACATTGTTGTCCCGTTTCATCTCTTCCTTCAGCGCAAGATTGATCGCCTGGACCATGTTCATCTTCGGCATGTTAGAAATCCCCCATCTCTTTGAGCTGCCTTGGCGTCGGCTTTTCGTAGGTGAACATAAACATGTCTTTTGGAGACGGTTTCTCAACCGACTCCTCCATCTTCACCCATTCGTCTACCCTGGCCTTTGACTTTTCTTCGAGCTCCTTTTGATAAGCCTCTGTCCAGATCCCTTTTTTCTCCATAAAGAGCTTTAATCTGACAATAGGATCCTTCGGTTTCCATGCCTCACTCACTTCCTTCGTCCTATACCTGGAGGCGTCATCAGCCGTCGTATGGTCCGCCATCCTGTAAGTAACGCATTCAATCAGTGTGGGGCCTTCGCCTCGCTTAGCCTTATCGACAGCGTCCCTCGTTGCCTTGTAAACGGCAAAGACATCATTACCGTCCACCTGTATCCCCTCGAACCCGTAGGCGACGGCCTTCTGTGCCAGGCTCCTGGCTGCTGTCTGTCTCTCCCTCGGCACCGATATCGCCCAATGGTTATTCTGACAGATAAAGACCACAGGCGCCTTGAATGTGCCGGCGAAGTTCATCCCCTCGTGAAAATCCCCCTCGGACGTGCCTCCGTCTCCAAAATACACCCCCGCAGCCTTCTTGTCGCCCTTATATTTCATTGCCATGGCAGCTCCCACCGCGTGCAGTATATGAGTACCAACAGGTATGGAGATCGGAAAGATATTGAGATCGTCCGGAATCTTAAGACCGCGCTCATCGCCTGACCAATACTGAAAAATCATATTCATCGGATAGCCAATGGTCATAAAAACAGCCATCTCCCTGAACGAAGGGAAAAGCCAATCTGTCTTTTCAAAAGCATACGCGCTGCCCACCTGTGATGCTTCCTGCCCGAGCACGGGTGCGTATGTCCCTAGCCGCCCTTCACGTTGAAGATTCAGTGCCCGACCGTCGAAGGTCCTCGTAACAAACAGCAACTCATGTAATTCTTTGATCTGTTCCTCAGACAGAGGAGGCATAAGCGCAGCATCTGCGTCTCCAGTCTCGCTGAGGATTTCAAGGCGTTTGATACTGAATGACTCAATTGTCTGTTCAGGCATGTATCGCCACCTCTCCCATTAAATTATGAGCTTGCAGTCTCGTAAAAATCTTATCACACTTTTTTTCGGGATACTATCACATAAAATAATTTAAAAAGCTTGCCGGAACGCGTTACAGAGATATTTTGTCTGCTGCGTTATGCGACTGTATACCGTGAATAAGCGACGCACCGCCTCTTACAGCAGAGGCAACATGTACTGCCTCCGTTATATGTTCAAGGCTCATGCCTTCCTCAAGGCAGCTCTTCGTATAGGCGTCTATGCAGTAAGGACACTGTATGGCGTGTGCGACAGAAAGCCCTATCAAAACTTTCTCTCTTTTATTCAGCACACCCGGTTCCAGGGCAGCGGTGTACCAGGACATGAATTTCCCGAAAAGCTCCTGGTTATATTTACCCATTTCTCCAAATCTGTCGAGATCCTCATCCTTATAATACCCGGTCATAACGCATCCTCCCGGGATATAATATTGTGCTTCGAATAAATCAAGCTAAAACACAGAATCGTCAGGTCTCCGGACCCCGGCTTTCGCCGGGGTGACGATAAGAATGTACCTTGTCGGCCATTCCAGCTCCGCCCTGAACCTACCAACGCTTGCCTTCTTTCCGTCATTCCGGACTTGATCCGGAATCCAGCGATCTCTCTGCGACTGTATCGAATATGCTCCGCAGGCAGACCGCCTGCTAAGTTATTGCGCCCACTCAGGTGGAGCCCCTGCCTGCAGTGCAGCCGTAGCAGTGTTCTTCCACATTGATAGTCCTTTTGATAAGTTCCTGATAGTCAAAGTCGGCAATGCGCTGACCGCGGGAAGAATGAACGCCAAGCCCGAGCATTTGATTGAAATCACAGTCATAGAGTCTGCCGTCCCATCCGACATTTATCAAATGCCTGCACATCAACCCTTCGAGCGTTTCCGGATTAAATGCACATATAAGCTTTCCCATATATTTTTCGAAATTTCCACTTCTTATGAGGTAGTCCCTGAATCTCCCAACAGGCATATTTAAGAACGTAAAAAGGCTGTTAAAGGACACGCCCAATCTACCAAACAACTCCCTTTTATAGTCAGCCTCAAGCGTCTCCTGCGGTGGCGACATAAAAGCTCCTGAAGGGTTATAGACAAGGTGCAGTTTCTTATCCGATTCCTCTGCTCCATATCCGAGGCTGTTTAATTTTCTTAGGGCCTCTGCGCACTTGTGAAATGATCCTTTCCCGCGCACCCTGTCAACTTCACTTTCCATATAGAAAGGCAGAGAAGCGATAATCTCCACACTATTATTGCCGTAGAATTCAGGCAGATACTCCTTGCCCTCTTCAAAAAAAATGGTCAGGTTCGTCCGAACCATGACATGCTTGCCGATCCGCCTTGCCTCCCTGACAAGATGGGTGAAATAGGGGTTCATTTCAGGTGCACCGCCGGTAATGTCCAGGATATTGATATCGGTCTCTTCCAATACTCTCAGGACCGCCTCGATATTCTCCCTTTCCATGATTTCCTGTCTTTCTGCCCCGGCATTGGCATGGCAATGCTTGCAGGCCATGTTGCACAAATATCCGACATTAACCTGAAGTATCTTGATGTCTACAGAAACAAGAGGGCCACTACAGACTTCTGATAGCGTGTCTTTGAATTTCTTATTGATCATCATACCCTATGTTATCAAGTAAGCCTGCGTCTCATTTATTGATGTCACCCTTCTTATTGAAGCAATTTTTTAAAGCCATTAGTATATCACCCGACAATTTCTGGATAATATCCATTCTTTCAATGGCCCTAAGTAATAGTTTACGCAGTTCATCCTCTGTGACAGAGGCATCCATCAGCTCCAGTGTTCCTTTTACAGCTAATATATTTTCATCGAGTTGTTCTGATATTTCATCGAATTTATCATTTCTCTCTGGCATATTTTTCTCCCTTCTTCACAAGGATAATTTTGAAATAAAAAAATGGCACCCGCAATGAACCGCCAAATCGTCCTTTATTCAGGGACCTTCGGCAATCGAAGCACCATATTCTCCCCTAATGTAAGTTCGTCTATATGTCCGGCCGCCTTGCTTGTCCGTGAGACAAGATGGATATGGATCTCGTTCTCCATGCCGGATCCTTCCTTGATGGCGGGGGTAAACTTGGGCAGGAATATACCTGCGTGGTGCGGGCCGTAGAAGCCGACAATATCAACGGGCTCGTTCTTTGTAACAAAGTGTTCTTTTGATTTGGCAAACAGCTCTTTTGTAATGGGTTTGCCTTCTGTGCGGTCCACATTGATGTGCCACTTAATCTCAACCGGAGTCCCTGAAAGCAAAAAAGGGAAAGGTTGAGTCACATCAATCCCGGCTGACTGAGCCTGCGACTTTACAAACTTCTGTAAATCCACATAACTCTTCACACCAGCAGGAATCTGGACGTTCTGCCACTTTGTCCACTCCGACCATACGAGGAAGAACGCACCATGTTTAAATGTGTGTTCTGCAGTGTAACCGCTGCCGCGCACCTTTGTAATATAGGGCTTTGAGTCGAAGATTGTAATCTCGCCATCCAGCCCCTCGATTGGACCAACAGCATACAATCCCTTTTGCCCCGCCAAATCTTCAAGAGAAACAACTTTCGTCGCCTTGCCGCTTACGAAAATGTCTTTTTGGGCGCCGACATATTCAACCAGACCTTCCTTTTTCGAGTTGATAACGGAGGCGGCACAAACCGCCACGAGTAAGAATAAGGCCAGTGGCAATGCACTCTTGCAGCCAAATGCCTTATTCCTTAGTCCCCCGAATGAGGCTATTCCTTCTTTCTTCATTTCTCCCTCTTGATATCTTCCATCTTTATTATCAGGCTGCATCAAATACTGTGCTTAAAATATAGCCATTTGCAGAAATAAGTGTCAATGCAGACTTGATAAAAAGACTTAACAGTTGTTTAGCACAATACAGCGACCGGACAGATCAGCAGCCAGGGAGAATCCGGCTTTCGCTATTTGAGCTAATTGGGTTATCATCGATCATAGACATAGTAATAACAAGATGGGAGGAAACATGGACACATTTGAGGCGATCAAAACTAGACGGAGCATCAGGAGGTTTCAGGACAGGCCGGTTGAAGGCGATAAACTAAATTCACTGCTGGAGGCAGTCCGAATGTCTCCTTCGTGGGCTAATTTTCAGTGCTGGCGATTCATCGTAGTAAAAGATAAGACAAAGAGGGAAAAGATGAGCGACCTTACATATGTGGAGTCTTTTTTTGCGCCTCTGGGCTACAAGGCCAACCCGGCCAAGAAAGGGTTGATCGAAGCGCCCGTCGTTATCGTTGCGTGCGCCGACCCTGCGAAGTCTGGAGTCATCTGGGACCAGCATTACTATATGACCGACGTAGGCATAGCGGCCCAAACGCTTATGCTCTCTGCCCGCGCCCTCGGGCTTGGGACCGTATTCGTCGGGGTCTATGATGAAGAGAAGATCCGTGGCCTCCTCGAAATCCCGCCGCTCATCCGCATAGTCGGTCTGTTCCCTCTTGGCTATCCCCTCGAAGAAAAAAAGGACGGCCCTCCAAGAAAGCCCCTAAGCGAAATCGTTTCCTATGAGAAGTGGGGGTAATGAACCTTATCGTACTTTTCAAAGATGATTTTTTAAACGGCAGCGGAAAGGTACGCATTAGCGGTCGGCGTCTGAAACACGTCCTTGAGGTACATCGCGCCTGTGCAGGTGATGAACTCTGCGTCGGCATTTCAGGGGGGCAGATCGGTAGAGGTAAAATCACGCATCTCACAAATGAACACCTTGAAATGGATGTGCGATTGAGCATTGCTCCACCTCCAGCCCTCCCGGTTACGCTTGTGCTAGCCCTACCCAGACCCAAGGTTCTAAGAAGAACGCTTACTGCTGCAAGCTCCATGGGCGTGAAAAAAATCATACTTATAAATTCTTACCGCGTCGAGAAAAGTTTCTGGCAAAGCCCGGCACTTGTGAAAGAAAGCATCGAAAGGCAGTTGGTTTTGGGCCTTGAACAAGCGCGGGATACCGTTATGCCTGAAGTCATAACTAAACCTCTGTTTAAACCGTTTGTCGAAGACGAGTTGCCGGCCATCATAAGGGATACCACCGCTTTACTGGCCCATCCGCAAGCCTCAGCATCATGTCCCAGGGGGCTTGAAGTCAGGGTGACCCTTGTCGTCGGTCCCGAGGGCGGCTTCATCCCTTATGAGATAGAAAAGCTTACAGCATGCGGGTTCATCCCGGTAAAAATGGGAGAGAGGACTCTAAGCGTCGAATCCGCAGTTCCGGCTCTTCTTGCACGGCTGTTCTGAGGGACCTTTTACCTGTTATGATAGTAGATGCTTTTTAAAATTGATCTTCATGTGCATTCAAAATATAGCGGAGATACCGACTCCGATCCGGAAGAGTGCGTCGTTCGTGCCGTTGAGCAGGGATTAAACGGCCTGGCCTTTACAGAGCACTACTCCTATGAAGCTTCAGAACACGCAGAGTCGATGAGGGAAAAATACGAAGATGTGATCACAATATTCAGGGGAGTGGAGTATTCGGCGGAGGAAGGACATTGTCTGATCTTCGGAGTTAATGCCGACAGGCTCCTGAGCCCCTATACCCCGATCGAAGATGTTCTTAAAGTCGTTAATGAAGAAGGAGGCGTTGTTATCCCATCCCACCCATTCAGGAGAGGAAACAGCCTGGGGGAAATGTTGCTCACCCTGACGGGGCTCTGTGCCATAGAAGGTTTTAACGGAGCCAATATGAGGGCTTTTAACGACAAGGCTATCGAGGCAGCGGGTGAACTCGGAATTTCTTACACCGGAGGGTCCGATGCCCACGAGCCCAGGGAAGTCGGGTCGTGTTTTACGGAATTCCGGGAAATGGTATCTCACGACAATTTCATCGATCTGCTTAAAAGCGGAAGATATCAGGGGATTGATACAAGAAAAGTGAGCAAGTCAAGATGGTTTTTTTGAAGCCGCTGGCTCTTTAAGAGCCGCTGGCATTCACAGCGGCCTTTATTTGCACAAGACCTAGGAAGGTGCAAAGGAGTGCCATGATTTTATATTTTGACGCCTCTTGACAGTTTTTGGTCTTTTCTATATAGTATTAACTACCATGGTAGTTAATAGCATCACTGAAAGGTTGGCTCACCTGGGATTCTCGGAATATGAGGCCAGGGCTTATATTGCACTTCTTGTGAAGAACCCTGTATCGGCTTACGAAATAGCAAAATCGTCCGGCATACCAACGTCCAAGATATACGAGGTCCTTTCCCGCCTGTCTGAAAAAAAAGTAGTCTCCATTCTCGGCGAAGACGGCACAAAGAAATATATGCCGGCTGACCCCGAGGAGTTTATTGCCGGCTTCAGAAACGGCATGGAATCAAACCTCAAAGCCCTGCAAGACGACCTTTCTAGCCTTTCAAAAGAAACGACTGTCTCATATATATGGAACATCCTTGATCATGAATATCTCATGGAAAAGGCCCACAGGACGATTCTGGACTCTAAGAAGACACTTCTGGTTTCGATTTGGAAGGAGGAACTGGACCTCCTCGAACCCTTTTTCAGGAGGGCCACTTCGAAGGGGGTGCATATTGCCATGGTCCACTTCGGCATGCCTTCAGTCAGGATCGGGCAGGTTTATCCTCACCCTATTGAAGAGACACTTTACAGAGAAAAAGGCGGCAGGGGGCTCGTGATCGTTTCCGACTCTGAAACCGCACTGATGG
Source organism: Candidatus Sulfobium mesophilum (assembly GCA_900302705.1). Taxonomy (GTDB): domain Bacteria; phylum Nitrospirota; class Thermodesulfovibrionia; order Thermodesulfovibrionales; family UBA6898; genus Sulfobium; species Sulfobium mesophilum. Next base: position 18,512 of record OUUY01000002.1, on the reverse strand, counting down.
CCACAATACACAAAGATAGCAGGGTGGAAGGCGCCTGGAGCTCTAATAAGGGCTTTGTCACCCTCGCCGAGGATTACATAAAACATGATGTCTATATCATGAAAGTGGTAAAACGATTCAACAGCGAGCTCATTACAAAATTCGGCCCCCGCTATGAAAAAATGAGAGATGTATTCAACGATGAGGAGAACAGATGAAAATCTATATCGACGGAAAATATTATGACAGGGAAAACGCAAGAATCTCGGTCTTCGATCACGGCCTCCTTTACGGAGACGGGGTATTCGAGGGCATCAGGATCTATCACGGGAAGGTCTTCAAACTCAAGGAACATATCAGGAGGCTTTACGACAGTGCAAAGACGATAGCTCTTGAAATACCCATGAATGTCCGGGAAATGGAGAAGGCTGTCATAGAGACGGTTGAGATAAACAGCAAGGAAAACGGCTATATAAGACTCGTCGTCACCCGTGGCGACGGTAGCCTTGGCCTCGATCCTTCTTCGTGCAAGAAACCGACGGTCATAATAATTGTAGATGACATACAGCTATATCCCGAGGAACTGTATAAAAAAGGAGTGAAGATCGTTACCGCATCAACCAGGAGGATACCTCCGGAGTGTCTGGACCCGAGAATCAAGTCGCTTAATTACCTGAACAATATACTTGCGAAGATCGAGGCCCGCCGCTCCGGCGCAAAGGAGGCGTTGATGCTCACTACCGGCGGGCTCATAGCAGAATGCACTGCCGACAATATCTTTGCAGTTAAGGAAGAAAGGCTTCTAACGCCGCATCCTTGCAAGGGCGCTCTTGACGGCGTTACAAGAAGGACCGTCTTTGCACTTGCAAAGGCCAGGGGAATAGAATGCGCGGAGGCAGACCTGTGTCAATATGACCTGTATGCAGCTGATGAGTGTTTCATGACAGGCACTGCCGCCGAACTGGTACCGGTCGTGGAAATAGACGACCGCATAGTGGCCGATGGAAAACCCGGACCGCTCACTCTTGCCCTGATCGAAGATTTCAGAAAACTAGTGGCTGCCTGACCGTTGCCATTGGCCATAAACGATATTTGATGCTCAGAAACGCACAGCCGTTTTGTCTCGAAAATGTTCGGGATTATTTTCGCTGGGCACTTGGCCAGACGGGTTCGTTTTGCCTACCAGTTTTCCTCCAGTAACTCGAAATGCGCCTGGGGGTGGTCGCAGGCAGGGCATTTGGCCGGTGTATCAGGGCCTTCGTGGATATAGCCGCAATTTCTGCATTTCCACTTCCTTGGCGCATCACGTCTGAAAACGCGGGCCTTCCTGATGTTTTCGAGCAGGCCCAGATAGCGTTTTTCGTGCTGTTTCTCAGCTACGGCTATAGCTCTGAACACAGCTGCAACATTCGCAATGCCTTCCTCATCTGCTATCTGTGCGAATTCAGGGTACATAACCGTATGTTCGTGGTTTTCCACTGCTGCCGCAGCCATAAGGTTGGCGCTAGTGTCACCTATGATGCCGGCAGGAAAGGCCGCGGTCACCATGGCATCACCGCCTTCAAGTAATTTGAACAGGCGTTTGGCATGTTCCTTTTCGTTGTCGGCTGTCTCCACAAAGAATCCTGCAATTTGTTCATAGCCCTCTTTCTTTGCCTGGGAGGCAAAGTATGTGTAACGGTTCCTCGCCTGTGACTCTCCTGCAAAAGCTGTAAGAAGATTCTTTTCCGTCTTTGTTCCTTTAATACTTTTCATGTTTCACCTCATTCAGAGATTTCAAATTTTATTCCCTATTACAAAAATTTTATCACAAAAATAGCACGACCATGACCCCGTGTATATAATAGTGGTAGGTCCGAAGCTCTGATCGGACAAATATTTCTCCGCTAAAAAAACAGATATGAAAAGATCACTTTTTACGGGACTGATCTTCATTTTTTCTCTTGGTATCGCCTGCGCAGGTGAGTTCCTGGAGATTTCGCCGGATTATATGCTGAGATTTCCGCGGGACCTTTACTACAAGGACGGCTACAGGCTACAGTGGTGGTATTTCACCGGTCACCTCTTTGACCCTGAAGGGCGTGAGTTCGGATATGAGCTCACATTTTTCGTTGTAGGGGTACAGACAAGGGCATACAAGTCTAAGTTCGGCGTTAACAATATTTACATCTCACATTTCGCCCTGACAGACGTAAGCGGCAAGAAGTTTTATAATTTCGAAAAGTCGGACCCTGGCGCCTATGGCTTTGCAGGCGCTGAGAAAAAGGAGCTTAAAGTCTGGGTGGACGTCAACGAGTTATCGGGGACTGCAGACAAAATGCATCTCAGGGCAAACGGCGCTGAAACGGAACTTGACCTTACAATCGTTGCCGGAAAGCCTGTCGTGCTCCACGGCGACAACGGCTATTCACGGAAATCCGAAGAATCTTCCGAATTCGCTTCATGGTATTTTTCATATACGGACATGCAGACCTCCGGAAGTCTGAAAATCGGAAATCAGACATTTTCAGTAAACGGCAGGAGTTGGTTCGACAGGGAAATATCCTCAGGAAGGATGGGCAGCAGCGAGAAGGGATGGGACTGGTTTGCGATACAATTGAATGACGGCCGCCAGATTATGCTTTACTTAATGAGAAAGTCTGACGGGACCGTTGACAGATATTCCTCCGGCACATTAGTTTACAAAGACGGCAGGTACAGGCACCTGAGCGTTGACGATTTCAGGATAACCGCTCTAAGACATTATAAATCTGCAAAGACCGGCATTATCTATCCTGCTGAGTGGAAAATCAGTCTGCCGGGTGAGGGTCTTGATCTGAAGGTGACGCCCCTTTTGGAAGACCAGGAATTCGTTGCGTCATATTCAACAGGAAATAATTATTGGGAGGGGACTTGCAGGGTCGAGGGGCGGGCAACCGGGCGCGCTTATGTGGAACTGACAGGGTACTGACTTATGGTAACACTTGAGGGAGTTCAAAAATATTATGGGACGGCTCATGTTCTGAAGGGTGTCGATCTGAAACTGGGCAAAGGCGAGTTCGTCGCCGTGACAGGCAGCTCAGGCTCCGGCAAATCGACACTGTTAAATATCATTGGAGGGATGGACCGGCCCGACGCGGGCAAGATATTCGTTGATAGAAACGAGATATCTTCATATGATGATGAAAAGCTTACGCTTTACCGGAGGAAAAAGATAGGCTTTGTATTTCAGTTTTTCAACCTCCTCCCAAATATTACGGTAATCGAAAATGTAAGAATACCACTGCTCCTTAACGGTAGCAGGGATGAGGAGATGGCCCATGCGTTTGTCAGCCGGGTCGGCCTCGAAGGCAGGGAGGATAGCTACCCCCATGAGCTTTCGGGTGGAGAGCAGCAGCGCGTGGCCATTGCAAGGGCGCTTGTCCACGACCCTGATATCATCCTCGCGGACGAACCCACAGGCAGTCTGGATAGCAGTACCGGCCGGGCGATCATGGGACTTTTGACAAGGCTCAGGGAGGAGACCGGGAAAACAATACTTCTTGTTACACACGAAGAATATATTTCACGATACGCCTCGAGGGTCCTAAAGATAAGAGACGGGATAATCCGGCAGTGACGCTGACTGAACTCATTAAGGTAATGGTTCTAAAGAACATGAAGCGGGAAAAGTTTCTTACAGTCCTTTCTGTTATCGGCGTTGCGCTCGGCATCGGACTATTTACCGGCGTGAAGGCGGCCTCTGACAAGGCGATATCCTCATTTGAGGCTGACATCAGGGGGACCAATCCCTATACCAACTTCGAAATTCTGGATACGGCTGGGACAGATTTCCAGGAGGAGATATATCGCACAGTCCGCAAGATAGCCCAAAACAGCTTCCCTGTATTAAAGGTAGAGGGCTATCTGCCTGAAATAAAATCGGCCATAGACATACAAGGCATCGATCTTATAAGAACAGCTGGTTTTCTTAAGCTGTCTCCCGGCAGAGGAAGCAGTTTCGAGAATTATTTCAGGGGCCTAAACAGCGCCATCATCACAAGGGCCTTTGCTTCATCGCATTCGCTTAAAAGGGGGGACATCGCGCGGGCCTTTGTCTATGACAAAGAATTTTCCCTGCGAGTTTCAGACATCGTTGATGATGCGTCACTTCCGTCAAATATCTTCCTCATGGACCTTGGGAATTTTCAGGAATATTTCGGGAAGACAGGCTATCTGACGAGAATAGATGCCGAGGCGGATGAAACAACTGTATCGGAGATCAAAAAGATACTCCCCCCTTCCCTGTCGATCGGCAAAAAAGAGGCTGCTATACGGAATCAAAAGTCGCTGATCAAGTCCTTCCGGTACAACCTTCAGTTCGTAAGTCTCATAGCCATACTTGTCGGTATCTTTCTCCTTTATAACACCATATTCATCTCTGTGGTAAAAAGGAGGACCGAAATCGGGATATTACGCGGCCTGGGCGCGTCGAAGAAGACAGTCGTCCTTATTTTTATGATTCAAGGACTGATCCTTGGAATTGCCGGGTCTATGCTGGGGATTCTCATAGGCCAGGTCACAGCATATTTTTCCGTAACAGCTGTTGAAAAGACGATCACGAGCATGTACCGCGCAGTATCGATAACTGACTATTTCATTCCAAAAACTGATATCGCACTTGCTCTGGCACTCGGCGTTTTAGTCTCACTCATCGCATCGGCGGCTCCCTCCTTTGAGGCGGCGCGCATCAGACCTAACGAAAGCACAAGGGAAGGCACCTTTGAAGGAGGACACAGGCGCATGAGAAGGGCCTATGCCCTGGCCGGTTTGGTGCTAATCGCCTTGGGCTGCGCGGTATCATATATCGATTACCACTCCATGCCGTACGATTTTCCCTTTCTCGCCTACGCGGGCATCCTTTTTATCATATTCGGCTTCACCTTGCTGTCACCGTCATATCTGTCTCTGGTGCTTTCGGGCCTTGGACGGCCGGTTGAGAAGCTATTTACCTCCGTTGGGGTGATAACAGTCGGAGACATTAAAGGCAGTGTCTACAGATTTTCGGTCGCACTGATGAGCGTTGCCATCAGCAGCGCCCTTATCTTTGCCCTTCTGACGCTTATATTCTCATTCAGGAACTCATTGAAGGCATGGATAAATAAAAACATCGCCGCCGATGTCTACGTGAAGCCGGCCTCCTGCAGATCTAATTTCTGTTTTTTCCCTCTCTCCGATGAACTCATAAAAACGGTAGAGGGGATGCCGGAGGTCGCAGGCGTTGACAGGTTCAGGACACTCCAGATAGATTTCCAGGGCAGAAAGGTCGTTGCCGGCTTCGGGGACAGAGAAATACGGAGACGGTCCGGTGATGTTGGCTTAGCCGAAGAAGAGCGGCGCGCAGAGCGGGACTTCGGCACCGACAGGATAATAGGGGTCTCCAAGTTCCTTGGCATAAAATTCGATCTCAAGGTGGGAGATACTGTAGAACTCCGAACGCCCCGGGGCGTACAGAAGTTTGTCGTATACGATATTTTCAGTAGTTATTCCACTACCTCAGGATTTGTCTATCTCGACAGAAAATGGCTGATGAAATACTGGGGACTCGATGATGCAACACAATTCGCTGTCTATCTCAGGAAAGGCGCCGATGTGCCGGCTTTCATCAGTCGCATTAATGAGATATTGCGCCCCAGATTTTCACTTTCGATCACAAACAACGCCCAACTCAGGGAACACGTGCTGTCGATTTTCGACAGGACATTTGCGATAACCTACGCGATAGAGCTCATCTCGATCATCGTTTCTCTCATAGGTGTGATCAATACCCTCCTGGCGCTTGTCATCGAAAAAAAGAGAGAAATCACCATCCTCAGATATCTTGGCGGCAGTTGGGGTCAGATACGCGCTAAGCTGGTCCTTTCGGCCGGCATTGTTGGAGTCACCGGAATATTTCTGGGCGGGATCATGGGGCCGCTTATGAGCGTAATCTTTATCGAGGTCATCAATAAAGTCTCCTTCGGCTGGGAGATTCATTTCCATATCCCCTTTTATTACCTCTCGATTGTAACCGCCGTCCTCTTTCTCATTACGCTTTCAGCTGGCCTTATCCCTCTTAATGTGGCCAAGGGAGTAGACCCAAAAAGGCTCATCAGCTTCGAATAGGCCCGCATCTTCTTGTCAATAATCGCTTTTCTCATATCAGCATTGTCTCAAAATAGACATTTCCCTTCCCTATTATGTAGTTAATTGTAGCCACTGTGCTTATCACATCAGCAAGAATATAGTTAACGTGGAATGATTTTTACCGGCAGGCTGAAATTGCCGGCGCTAAAAGTCACGGAATAAAGAAATTGATTTTGAACAGAACAAGGAGAATAGCATGAGAAACTCATTTTTTTTATCCATATTGACGGGTATATTGATTACTTGCTCAATTTCACAGGCAACGATGATAGGGCCGGCCAGTGATTATAACGTATTTGTTTTCCACGATATGAATGTTTGGACATCACACTCTCAGGGACGCGTTGCGGCCGGTGGAAATATCAGTATGTCGGGCGGCTATTCGGTCGGGCTACTGGCTTCGCCGGCTGATTACAGCATGGTTAGCGGGCGAAATGTCTACTTCGGTCCTGGTACGGTCTTTAATGGCGGTGTTTTTGCCGGAGGAAATATTCAGCTGAAGAATTACTGTGTCAGAGGCGACGTGACGGCAAACGGCAGGATAAACAAAAATGGAGGTACCATAACCGGGAAGATTAGTCAAAATGCAGCTGATGTGAGCCCAATTGGCTTTGCGAGTGCATATAGCTATCTGAGTTCGACATCACTATCGCTGGCCGCAATGGCGCCAACAGGCATTACTTACGTTTCACCCTAGAGGGCCATAGTATTAACCGGCAGGGAAGATATTAATATTTTCAACCTTGACGGCAGCGCTCTAAGTCATGCTTCATCCCTCACTTTTAATATAGATGCCGACGATATTGCAATTGTGAATGTTTCAGGCGACGTTGATAATTTCAGCAGCTTCGGGATAATGGGTTACCAGGGAAAGCAGGGGAATATCCTCTATATTTTTTATGAGGCAGATCAGTTGACGATCAGAAATATGGCGCTACAGGGAAGTATACTTGCGCCAGACGCAGATGTCACATTCAATTCGGGGTTATTAACGGCACCTTAATTGCCGACTCATTAACCGGGAGCGGACAATCCAATCAATTCTTGTTTCATCATTACGTTCCGGTAGCGTCTGTGCCTGAACCTGCAACAGCTATTTTGACTGGAAGTGGCTTGGCCGGGGTATTTATCTTTAGAAAAAAAAGGAAATAGCTGAAAATATGGGCGGGGTCGGCAGTGCAACGATTCACGATTCACGAGAAAATGCAATTTGCCTATCTTAAGCGCCCGGCTATTTCTTCCGCAAAATCAGAGAGAGTGTCATCCCTGGCTCCAAAAACCACATATGTATTCTGCTTAAGCGGCATGCCGGGAAATTCATCCCGCTTGATAACGACGGCCTGTCCGCCGGCAGCCGTCACTCCATCCGCAAGGTCCTGACTCGATATGTCCTTAGCAGCCGTACCGCCGGCGTAATAGATCGGAAGAAGGATTAGCTGATCGTCATTTCTGAGGTAATCTGCAAATACCCTGATATACCCGTCTTTCATCAATCTGGTCGGCCCAAAACCGTGAGGCTGGAAAATGTAGCATACCCCGTCACTCAGCCTCCGCATTGTCTTCATGAGGCTCTGGATTTTATGAGGATTATGGGCGTAATCGTCCACCACCAGATGACTTCCGTCATTAAGGTGGATATCGAACCTTCTCTCTATTCCGTCAAACTCCGGAAGCGCATCAGAAATCTTTTCTCCGCTAACGCCGAGTTCTGACAAAAGCGCAATACACGCGAGGGCATTATAGAGGTTATGCATACCTGGGAGAGAAACCTCGAACCGTCTTCCCTTAAGCATGAAGGCCGTTCTCAGCCGATGATATCTGACGTCTGTTGCCCGATACTCTGATTCCCTGAGTATCGAAAACCTGACAGTGTTCTTTATCCCACAAACGGCAAGGTTGTCATCGTCGCCTCCGGTCACCACAAGCCCTGATGTATTTTCCGCCAGCCGTTCAAACATGCGGCCCGTTTCGGCTACAGAATGATGATCAAGATCGAGGTTGGAAATAATAGTATGAGACGGCATATAATCCACGAGGCTGCCGTCAGACTCGCATGCCTCAACCACAAGGCTGTCAGAATAACCTGTCAGGAAATTGCCGGGATTGCCGTTTGCAATAAATTTTTTTACCCGTCCGCCGCCTATAAAATTCGGCCCCAGGCCAAGCCTCTTCATCAGAAAAGCCAGCATGCCCGATACCGTAGATTTCCCGCTGGTGCCCGCAACCGCGATGGTTCTGAAACCGGAGACAATTTCCGTAAGATATTGAGGGCGTGTCCGGACAGGGACCCCAAGCTGTTCGGCCTTTATAAAATCAGGATTGTCCTTTTCAACCGCTGTGCTGAATACTGCAAGTTCAGTTGATCTGTCGATGCCGCTTCCATCCTGGGCAGATATTGAAATGCCTTTGTCCCTGAGCTTCCTGGAAAGCGGATGATCAGGGAAGACGTCAAACAGCCGGTCGGAGCCTGCTACGAGGTGTCCCTTCTCTTTCATAAAGCCTGCGATAGACGAAACGCCGCTACCACCAAGGCCTGAAAAAAATAGCTTCATATATTGCCGCCTACTTTATCATCCTTTTGAATTCAAGAGCTGCCTGAGCGTTTTCGGTCTGCTGTGCGATCTGAATCTTCCCCCTATCCGCAAATCGCTCTATCCGCCGCTCCCCTGGCTTTTCAAAGCCGGAAAATTTCTGGCCCTTCTGATAATGTCTCTCTTTCTGACTCCCTCAGGGACCTTCATAAAAATAATTCCCTCGTTTCTGGCCGAATCGATATGCTCACTATCGTCGCTGCGCATACCTTCCACCGCAAAAGACCTCTCTTCAAGCCCGGGCGAAAGAAATTCCACATGGTCTCCTGTGTCCAGTCTGTTTTTCAGACTGATCTTTGCATCCTCCCCCTTCACCTCAAGGACTACACCTATGAGTTCGTGGCTCATCCTGTAACTTTCTTCATCGAAATTGTAATCAACGTCGGCTTGCCGTCCGAAAAACATGCCGGTGGTAAATCCCCTGCTGCTGAACATCGCGAGTTCCCGCATCCACCGCTTCTCAACAACGCTGTCCACCGGCCCCCCGATGGCATCTATAGCCTCACGGTAAGCCTTCACAACTCCCGCAACGTAATTGATGCCTTTCATCCTGCCCTCTATCTTAAAACTCTCAATTCCCGCATCAGCCAAAATCCCGAGGTGATGGATCATGCAGAGGTCCTTCGAACTGAGTACATATGTCCCCCTGTCGTCCTCATATACAGGGAAATACTCACCCTGCCGCTTCTCCTCCATCAGCACGTAGTTCCACCTGCAGGAATTAGTGCACTCGCCCCTGTTGGCGCTCCGTGATGCCAGGAAACTGCTTATATAACATCTTCCTGAATAAGACAGGCAGATCGAGCCGTGCACAAAGACTTCGAGTTCCAAAGTTGTCTCTTTGCGTATCTCCCTGATTTCTTCAATAGACAACTCCCTTGAGAGGACGACTCTCCTTGCCCCCAGCCGTTCCCAAAATTTTGCTGCCCGGGCATTAGTGACATTTGCCTGAGTGCTGATATGGACATCAATTGCAGGCGCCCTTTCACTTAGCAGGGCAAAAAGGCCGGGATCGGAAAGAATAACCGCATCAGGACGAACATCGTCCAGAAATTCAAGATGATTTAAAACGTCAGGCAGGTCTCTGTTGTGTGGAAAGATATTGACGGTCACATAAACCCTTACCCCTCTTTCCCTGGCGTACCTGATAGCTTCCCTCATTTCGTCTTCACTGAAGTTTCCGGCCTTCCCCCTAAGACTGAACCTTGAATCACCAAGGTAAACCGCGTCGGCGCCGTAATGGATGGCTGTCTTAAGTTTTTCGAAATCTCCGGCAGGAGCCAGAAGTTCAGGCTTTTTCACAGGCCCTGACCCCGAATGATTTTCTGCACTTCTTTATCTCCTCTCTGGCAAGGAAATCACACCGCTCGTTTTCGACATGCCCGTTGTGTCCCCTTATCCAGTGCCACTGTATCTCATGCGGTTCGGAGGCCTTCAGGAGTCTCTGCCACAGGTCCCTGTTGAGCACTTCTTTCTTCTGCGAGTTCCGCCAGTTATTCTTTATCCAGCCCTCTATCCACTCGCTCATGCCCTTCATCACATAGGTCGAATCCGTCGTGACCATAACGCTGCAGGGTTTTTTAAGAGCTTCAAGAGCAGAGATAACACCCATCAACTCCATCCTGTTGTTAGTGGTCATCGGATCGCAGCCTGACAATTCCTTCGACTTCTCCCCTGATTTGAGGATTGCGCCGTAACCACCCACACCGGGATTACCGCTACAGGCGCCGTCTGCATAGATTTCAACGAATGGTTTTTGAGGACTTTTCACTATGTTTATATTACATTTTTCAAAAACAATTTTCCAAAGCGGATGACGCGGTCCGCGTAAATGTAAGAGATAATCCCACAGAAAAAACAGAAATCATCCGACAGATAATCTCCCTTGCTTTTAGGTAAGCTAATTATGTGAGTACTCCATTCGTTGGATCCGAAGCTATGACAGGTATGCCGATAGCACTCAAAATTATTGAGGATGTGCAGAAGCGGATATCCGAATTTTACGACAGGCTGGCACATGCTTTTTCCGGCAATGAGGAGATTAAGGCTTTTTTTGAATGCCTGAGTGAAGAGGAACTAAGACTATCTAATTTAGCCCGCTACCAGATGAGGATAGTCGGGAAGGCCCCCTCTCTTTACAGTCATTCGGAGATCGACCTGCCATTCATTGAAGAAGGCCTGAGGAAAATGCGGCAATTTGATGAGGGGCCTGCGCCGACGCTCGAGAACGCACTTAATATCGTTGAAGAAATAGAGAAGACCTTCGGCGAACACTTTTTCCTTTCCATAATGAAACAGTCAAACGCGGAGCTCGCATCTCTTGTCAAAAGCCTTTCTAGTTTCTGTGCCCAGCACCACAAGGAGTGCCGCCAGTTGGCTGAAAAATATGGAGTCGCACAATCAATGGAGCAATGCCCTATTGCAGGGTCCGAGGTCTCGCGAAACATTCTTAACGCCTTTCCAAACCCGGTGCTCATAGTCGATTTCGACCTGAAAATTATTTTCTGTAACTCGGCGGCCGCTGAGCTCATGGGCAGCAATGATACAGCCAGCTTCTTTATGAAAAGATCGGGTGAGACAATGAACTGCGTCCATTCCACTAATGCCCCTGAGGGTTGTGGCCGCTCTGCCTCCTGCAATAAATGTGTCATCAGGAATACGGTGTATGAAGCCATTTGCTGCCGCAGGGTATGCCGCAGGCGGGCCAGTATGATGCTGAGTAAGAACAGCCTGACCATGAGTGCTGAGTTTCTCGTAACTGCGTCTCCTCTTAGTGTCGAGCGCAGATCCTATTCCCTGTTGATACTTGAGGATGTCGAACAGTACCAGGCCGGACCTTTTGGGTCAGCCGAGTCTTTTTCTGTCATTCACTGATTTTGCGGCATAGGAGGCGGAGGCTGCAAAAGTATTAGCCTGATAGATGTTTTATCCGCAAGAAGCCAGCTTTCGTATACTTTCTTCCCGACATCGTTATTGAAAATAATCAGGGATCAGCGTAATATAGCGTCAAGAATTTTTTATGAATGTTATAAGACTCTCTTACCCTGTGCAAACATTGGATAACCGCCCTTTGCTGCCGGCCGGCGCTGTCCTTTCGACTGAGACGTTAAAGGAGCTGATCTTTTCAAACAAAGCAAGATCTTTTCAAGCATATCCATTGCTCGAGTATAGCGAGGTAAAGCATGACTTGCTCCATCTGATAAGCAAGCCCCCTTACGACATAATTTTCTCCGGTCGGGATAAAATTGCAGAAGTCATGAGCATGCTGGGAAAGGTCCACCTCGTCAGTCCGATTCTTCAGTTTCTGGATTATTTCAAGAGAAGCGACTACCATACATACTGCCACGTCCTTATGGTATTTGCTCTTTCTGCATTGATTAATAGAGATCTGTTGGTTGATTATCGGGAGTGGTTGACCGCAGCTTCAATTGGTCCTACTCATGATATTGGCAAGACCTGCATTCCACTGCATATCTTAAAAAAAGACACTCCGCTCACCAGGGCTGAAAGGAGTATTATAGATCATCATGCCGCTGCGGGATACGTCCTCCTCAGCTATTTTCAAAAGGACCCAAAAGATCTTTCAGCCATAGTGGCGCGGGATCATCATGAGAGGAAAGATGGTTCAGGAATGCCCCGCTGCATAAAGCTCACGGACCGTATGGTGGAGATAATAGTTGTATGTGATGTATATGATGCCCTTATTTCCCCAAGGCCTTACCGGGCTGCCCCATATGACAACAGGGTTGCGATAGAAGAGATCACAAAAATGGCTGAAATGAATAAGATCGGATGGGAAGTCGTCAGATCTCTGGTGGCACACAACCGTAAGGCTAAACCCAAGCCCAGCGAGGTGAAAATCTCAGGCGAAAAAAGAGGCATTGCCCCTTCACTCAATTGCCACGGAGTTGTTGAAGAAACTGACAGCGACTCCTGATATAAATTCTATCAGATTCATCCGGTTTCTATTGATGCCTTTCCAATTTTTTCAGTTCTGATATCCGTCGCCGTACGCAGCCAACATATTGATTAGCCGTCAGAAAAAGTTACGACCCGAAAGCCTAGAGGACTACAAATGGAAGACCCTTTGGACTCTGCCATTTATCGTCGGCAATCATAAGATATCTGTGTCGCCAATCCGTTCTTCAAAGACCCTCCGGAAATGGAACCCGTAGATCGAGAGAGTCACAGCCTGCGAAAAAAGACGAGGGCGTCTGAAAATAGTCCAAAACAAAAGCCTCCAATAATGGAAACGCTCTTTTCCAATAACCCCGAGGACTATGGTGGACCTGACAAACGCTGCCAGATAGTTGGGCCGAAACCAAAAGGCCTTCTTCTTTTTTTCGGGCGGGATGTATTCCCTCAGGAAGGTTTCTATCCTTTGATAGTAGTACTTGGGCGAATAAAGGGTGCCGAGTACCCGTTTGTAGCCGCTGATCAACAGGTCATAGTCCATTTTGGGGATGAAGTTTGTCGAGAAATCAGTGTTGTTCCCGGATGTCTCTTCCAGCAGCCGTTGTTCCTTTTGTAGCCTCTCGTAAAGCTGAGTACGAGGAAGTGCAATGAGGACGCCGACCATGGCCGTAACAACACCGCTCGCCTGGATAAACCTGATCTGCGTGTCGAAAATCGTGACAGGGTCGTGGTCAAAACCGACAATAAATCCGCCCTGCACCTCAAGACCGGCCTTCTGGATCTTCCTGACACTTGCCAGAAGATCGCGGTTCCTGTTATGGAACTTACTGCATTCCGCAAGACTTTGTTCATGAGGGGTCTCAATGCCGACGAAGACAACATCGAATCCGGCCCTGACCATCATTTGCATAAGGTCTTCATGATCCGACAACTCTATGGATGCCTGCGTATTGAAGGAAAAGGGATGCTTCTTTCTCTCCATCCATCTGATGATACCTGGGAGTACTTCCTCCCTCAGTTTTTTCTTGTTACCGATGAAATTATCATCAACAAAAAAAACCTGGCCCCTGAACCCGTATTCGTACACGCTGTCGAGTTCCTTCATGATCTGTTCTTTATCTTTCGTACGCGGCGTGCGTCCGCAGAGCAGGGTAATATCGCAAAACTCGCAGTTGAAAGGGCATCCGCGCGAATACTGTATATTGATTGAGGCATAGCGCTTTATGTTGATCAGTCTCCACATGGGAACGGGCGTCTTCCGTATGTCCGCCCACTCATCAGTGGCATATAAATGCCCGGCAGCGCCGCTATTGAAATCTTCCAGGAATCGGGGCAGCGTTATTTCGGCCTCGTTAAGAACCAGATGGTCCACCTCCTCAAATGCTTCATATTCGGTCGTAAAAAGAGGACCGCCTGCCACGATTCTGACGCCGGCAGACCTGCATCTTGCGATCACTCCTTTTACAGATTCTTTCTGCACTGACATCGCACTGATGAAGACAAGGTCGGCCCACCTCAGGTGATCATTATGCAGGCTTTCCACATTCATATCGACGAGTCTCTTCTCCCACGTCTCGGGAAGCATCGCTGCGATGGTCAGTAATCCCAGGGGTGGACTGCTGGCCTTTCTGTTGATAAATTTCAGGGCATATCTGAAACTCCAGAACGTATCCGGGAATTCAGGATAAATGAGGAGCGCTCTCATGGGTTCTCCTTTGATATGTCGGGTCCACTCAACTGTTTCATTATACTACATAAAAGCTTTGAGGAACCGCCCTTCTGTTTTAAACACGTTCGCGCGGCAAAGTCCGGAGATGGACGACGAGATTTAGGGAGACAAGATCATCGTCTTGACAACCCGCCTATCTTACGAATAGAGTAAAACTATGTGTAAGAAGCAAATGCCTGTCAGTCTTTACCGCGTTTGCCCGTTGTCTTTTTGGCGGCAAACTGTGAGGTCAATCGACTGCTTCGTTATATCGCTTATTATGGGAACTCTATTCCTGATTGCTCCAGCTCCACTGGTGAATGCCGCTGAGATGCGGGATATCGAGCTTACTGATGGCAGCGTGATCACCGGAGAAGTTGTTTCAATGTCGAAAGGCATCTATACAGTCAGGTCTGCTACTCTCGGGACGCTGCGTATTGAAGCGTCCAAAGTCCGCGTCATCCGATGGCGGGATTCTGGCGCGCCAGGTGACACCGAGGGCCGGGCAAAGTCGCTTGAGGATAAGATGCTTGCTGACGGTGATATCATGGCTGCAATTAGCGCCCTGCAGAACGATCCCGATTTTCAGAAGGTCCTTCGGGATCCCGAAATCATGAGAGCGGTTCAGGCAGGCGACATAGCTGCTCTCATGAAGAATCCCGAGTTCATGAAGCTTCTCAATAACCAGACTGTACAGGATATCAATAAAAGGCTCGCCCGGTAGCGGCCGTTTTCATCATACACGAAACTGTGCTGCCGGAATTACTTGCAGCAAGCAGCGAAAGAAAAATCAAAACGCTGTAGGAAGCCATTCCAGCGGGGAAGGAAAAGGAGTTCAGGCATGAATCCCAGGACTCTGGTGGTAACTATATCTAGACAATACGGAAGCGGCGGTTCCTATCTCGGCAAATCGATAGCAAAAAAACTCGGTTTTCAATACTTTGACAGGGAAATTCTCCGGAAGGCCGCCGAATATCTTGGGACTGAAGAGGCCGATCTTTCGGAAAGGGAAGAGAAACTCTCCACTTTTATGGAAAAACTTTCCAGAACCTTATTGCACGGAAGCCCTGAGGCGACGTATTTGCAGCCGCCGATTCGCCCCATATACGACAGAGAGCTTTATGAAACCGAATCCGTAATTATCAGGGAAATAGCTGAAAAACATAATTCTGTGGTTGTTGGGCGCTGCGGCTTTCATGTGCTTAAGGGTCATCCGGGGCTGATTAATATATTTGTCCATGCTCCTCTGGCGTTTCGTACAAATCGACTCATGCATGTCTGCTCTATAAGCGACGATAATGAGGCTGGTTCAACTATCAGGGAGATGGATTACCAGAGGGAGCGGTTCGTCAACGCTATGACAGGTGTCAAATGGACCGAAGCGCTTAACTATCATCTGAGCTTTGATTCTTCTCTTTCAGGCTTTGAGTCAGGCGAGAATATGATCATAAAGCTTGTGGATAATTTAAAAAATAACCTTTCTCTTTGAGATGTCCTTATCTTCCCTTTAAATGGCTGTATGGAGGAAGCGTTGTGATCCTTTTGTCCTCAAAGGGCCTTCCCACTGAGAAATGGTAAATATCCTGAAAAGTATTATCTGTCAATCCGATGAGTTCATGAGTGACATCGTCGAAGAAACATCCCATGCCTGTGCCCCTCAACCCGTGGGCCTCCGCGTCTAGATAGAGAACCTGGCCGATCATGCCGGCTTCCCAGTGAATTCGCCGGTAATTAAAGGGATCAATATCTATGTTCTCTTTGAAAAGTGAAATCATGGCCATTGAGAAGACGCCGTCTCCCGCGATCTCCTGGTTTCAACCCGCTTTGGCGCCCTCGTTTTGGAAATCCCCTCTCTTAAGGAAGTAGAGCCCGACCGACCCTGATTTCCCGTCACCTTTTTCCCACAGAAAATCCTGTCGGCACCTTCGCCTTATCTCTCCCAGGTGGCTTTCTTCCCTGAGGAAGAAATAGAGCCCCTGTTCCAACCCTGAAACCCTGTGGACAAAGATTAGGAGGTCTACGGATGTCTCACCTAACCCCAGATCAAAAGGAGCTGCATTGTCCCGCGGAAGTGTTTTGTCGAGCATTGCCAGGAAATTTTCTTTCGGCAAAGCGGTCCTTGCATCGAAGGCTAGGGCACTTCTCCTTTGCCGGATGACTGAGGCCGCCTGTTTAGAGGGGACCTCTTCTTCGGGAAATGGATATTCCCGATAGCGGTACTTTGCCACCTGGCTGCGCTCTTTTTCAGCTGCTGATGACACCTCCTCGATCACCTCCCAGTCTCTGTGGTCATTACTCAAACTATTGGGCTCGCCAATATATGAAAGGGATCCGAATGAGTCGACAATTTCACGCGGGACATCTGCCGGAGCATTAATTTCCGAATAGTCATGAACAAAGAACATAGCCTCCGGGCGTTCGGATTCATACCGTATCCAGTCAGTTTTTTGAAACCCCAGGAGGGTTCCGACATCCTGATCCGAAAGGCTGTTCAGATAGGTCATCTTCCAGCCAAGGAGATTTCCCGCAAAGCTCAATGCCGCCATCGCATGACCAATATCTTGATTACAGTATCTGTATGCCCGCTCCCCATATTTCCAGGACTCCCTCCAGTATACGCTGCTCAGGCCGATGAAAAACCCCGACCCACCGCAATAGTCTTTGATCCGCAACCAGAGCCTCTCATCGAATGCCGCCCTCAGTTCAAGCGCGTGAAGAAAAGGGCTGTAATGGCACACCCCTCCCCGATGATTGCTCTCAGAAAGCACCAGGATGACATACGCCTCAGTCGGATGGAGGTTTCCGCTTGAGGGAGTCATCCGTAATGCCCACTTAGCCCCGCCGTAGGATTTCCAGGCAGAAAGACCGAGGGATAGCTCAAGGAATTTGGATATATTTCTAAGCGTAAAGGGCTGAAACTGATTTTTGCCTCGTTCATATAGATCGCGATAATCGCCGTCGGGATCTTCTTCACCAAGAGGAAGAGGCAAAACAGTAGCACCCTCATATCTTCTGAAGGGGTCTGGTTCGTTCTCCCAATCCAAAAACCCCGGAGATCTTGCGTAACGGTTGGGATGATGCTTCGTCCTTTCGTGATACCGGACTACCAGTTGTGTCTTATCTTTCATCTCGCGGAGTATGCGTCTTATAAATTGTTCGTATCCGACCAAGCAGTTACCTTATATCACAAAGATATGACTTTGCCAACGGATAAAAGGGTGATAGACTTTTTATGCAGTCATCCGTTTTCAGCGATATAACACGGCACGGACTTATATAAATTATGCATGAAGTAAAGGATATACTCTGGACATGGCTTCTTCCTGATGCCGAGCGAGACATAAACAGGGAAGAATGGATCAGATACGGCGGCAAGTGGATAATCTTTGACAAAAAAGACAGGATAGTTGCGTTGGCCGAAAAGCTGCGACTGTTGATAGATTCGGGCAAGATACAAAGCGCAAAGTACTGGAACGAGGACCCGAGCGCCATCTGTGTTTATTCACTCGACCGGGACAAGGAAAAAGTTTGGGACATCCTTAAGGGGCTCGGCGCCGGAAATGACAAAGTCTGGGAATACGATTACGCCTGGGACAAAAATATCCAGAACCCGATAAATTTCATGTATTCCTGGTTCTCAAAAATAAAAACGATCCTGCAAAGCTACGGGTTAGCAGGAACATTGAGACTGATAAAAGAGATCCTTAGACCCAGGCAGGACTGACATTCCCCATACTTATCCACCGTATTAAAAGCGCCCTTTGGGGATTCCCCACCGAAGAATTTCAGGCACATGGCTGCAAGTAATCGATAAAAAAACAGATCAAGGCGCTGCATCTCATCAACCAGGCTTTGCGCTGTGCGATATGCTCACAGATAAGGGATATCTGCTTAGTTTGTCCCATAGTCTGTATAGGTCTACCGCCTTTGATCCGAGACGGCGCATGAGGAAGATTTTTGACCCCGCTTGATCTGGTGCGAAATGCCTAAAGAGACTTTCGTTGAAGGCTACTTAAGAAAAGCTGGCCCTGATTATCATTGAGGTTGGTGTCATTTACACCTACAAGCCGACAGGTTCAAGGAAATGCAACCGTTGCGGAGTACACCTCCTGCGAAACGTTGTGGTAGCGTTTTCGAGACCGTTCGGTAAACTGTGTCAATCCAAGCTGTCATGA
>OUUY01000012.1 GCA_900302705.1 Candidatus Sulfobium mesophilum | reverse complement strand
GCCGCAAAAAGGTTTCATCGCAAAGGGATCGCGCCGGAGATTGCCCACCGCCCCGATATTTGCTGAAGTGGTCTCTGAGGCAGCCGTCGCCCCGAGAAAAACCCCGTGGTCCCAGTCGTAAGCTTCATACACCAATGGAACAACCGAGCTGCGCCTACCGCCGAATATGAAAATATCAATAGGAACTCCGGCAGGATCTTCCCAGTCCTTACAGATTACCGGGCACTGGGCCGCAAGAGCTGTAAATCTGGCATTGGCATGCGCCGCCTCCTCCTTGCTCTCAGGGGTCCATTCGCGCCCCTTCCAGTCGATTAGATGACCCGGGGTCTCGTCTGTCATACCTTCCCACCAAACATCCCCGTCGTCGGTGAGGGCGCAATTTGTAAAAATAACGTTTTCTCTAACTGTGTCCATCGCCATGGGATTGGTATTGTAAGACGTCCCGGGAGCTACACCGAAGAAACCGTTTTCGGGATTAATGGCATGAAGGCGGCCGTCAGCCCCGATTTTCATCCATGCGATATCATCTCCGATGCATTCACACTTCCAGCCCGGGATAGTAGGGCGCATCATTGCCAGGTTCGTCTTTCCGCATGCCGAGGGAAAGGCGGCTGCAATATGATACTGTTTTCCCTGAGGACTTGTCAGACGAAGAATGAGCATGTGTTCAGCCATCCAGCCCTCACGCCTGGCCATCGCAGAAGCTATACGAAGGGCCATACACTTCTTCCCCAAGAGAGCATTCCCACCGTATCCGGAACCGAATGACCATATCAGATTCTCTTCCGGAAAATGGCTTATGTATTTATGTTCCATAGGTGCACAAGGCCAGAGCACATCTTGTTCGCCGGGCGGCAGAGGGGCGCCGACTGAATGAAGACATGGGACAAATTCATCGTCTTTGGAAAGCATCTCTAATATCCTGGAGCTTACCCTGGTCATTATATGCATGTTACATACGACGTAAGGGCTGTCCGTTATTTCAATGCCTATCTTTGCGATGGGTGAGCCGATAGGTCCCATCGAAAAAGGAATAACATACATGGTTCGTCCCTTCATGCATCCTTTATATAGCGCCCCCATCGTATTTTTCAGCTCATCAGGCGCCAGCCAGTTATTGGTCGGGCCGGCATCGTCTTTGCGAGAGGTGCTGATGAATGTACGGTCCTCAACACGGGCTACATCGCTGGGGTCCGACCGGAAGAGAAAACTTTTGGGGCGTTTAAGCACAATAGCGCTGCCTACTGCAATCATCTTTGCCATCATTTGATCATACTCTTCCTTAGAACCATTGCACCAATAGATACTTTCCGGCTGGCACATGTCGGCAACTTCTTTAACCCAGTTCTTCAACTTTTCATTTTTCACGTCGACATTCATATAATCTTCTCCTAAAATAATTTTTTGCTTCCTCAATAATCTATAGGAGCCTAACAAAGATGGTTCCCTTGCCGGCATAAAAAGATTTATCTTAGGGTTAAGCCAGTGAAATGAAATCTTATGTTATTTTATTAATTTCCGCGTCAAAAAATCTATAATTTTGTTATATAATGAACAATTAATGTCCGCTATCGTGATCATACCCGCACGTTTTTCGTCAACCCGTTTCCCGGGAAAGCCCCTTGCACTCCTCAGAGGCGTGCCGCTTGTAGAACATGTATACAGAAATTCTCTTAACAGCCGTCTTGCAGATAGCGTGCTAGTCGCAACAGACAATGAGGAAATTTACAACAAAGTCGGTTCCTTCGGCGGCAAGGCGGTGATGACATCGGCCGACCATTCCTCCGGAACCGACAGAATCGCCGAAGCTGCGGCGGCGCTTGATTATGATATAATTGTGAATGTCCAGGGAGACGAGCCGCTCATCAAGCCTGATATGATCGACGAAGCCATCGCGGTTTTGGACGATAGGGAGGCCGCCATCGGCACACTGGCAAAGAGGGTTTCGGATCAGCGAGAAATTTTCGACCCCAATATCGTTAAGGTTGTTTTCGATAATAAGGGGTTTGCCTTTTATTTTTCCAGGGCTCCCATACCATATTACAGGGACTTATTTGACGCCAGGGCTCTGTCAGCCCAAGATGTTTCAGATCTCTTAATTTTTAAGCATATCGGCATATACAGTTATCGCAGGAATGTGCTTAATGAAATCACAAAATTTGAACCTTCGCGGCTTGAAATGATCGAAAAACTTGAACAGCTGCGGGCTCTTGAGCATGGCTACAGAATAAAGATAAAGGAGACTTTTTTTGAAACTGCCGGGGTGGATACTCCGGAGGATCTGGAGAGGATAGAAAAATGCCTAAATTCATCTTTGTAACAGGAGGAGTTCTCTCATCGCTTGGGAAAGGCATCGCAGCTGCATCGATTGGTGCACTATTGGAAGCCAGCGGCCTGAAGGTCACGATCCAGAAGCTCGACCCTTACATAAATGTTGACCCCGGCACACTCAGTCCTTTCCAGCACGGCGAGGTCTTTGTCACCGACGACGGCGCCGAAACAGACCTCGACCTCGGGCATTATGAAAGGTTTACGCATATAAGGACCTCGCAGACAAACAATTTTACAACGGGAAGAATTTATTACAACGTGATCTCAAAAGAGCGGCGCGGCGACTACCTGGGCGACACCGTCCAGGTCATCCCTCATATTACAGATGAGATCAAGCAGGCAATCAAATCCGTGGGCAATAACAATGATGTTGTTATCGTAGAGATAGGCGGGACTATAGGAGATATCGAGAGCCTGCCGTTTCTCGAGGCGATCAGGCAGATGAGATATGATGTAGGCAGGGAAAATGTCCTTTATGTACATCTTACACTGCTTCCTTTTATCAAGACTTCAGGGGAATTAAAAACAAAGCCTACGCAGCATAGCGTGCGGGAGATTCGGGCTATAGGTATACAGCCTGATCTCCTTCTTTGCCGGACAGACAGAACCCTTACGCCGGAGGCAAAGAAAAAAATAGCTATACACTGCAACATGGACGGCGATGCTGTAATCAACGCTATCGATGTAGAGACTATCTATGAAGTGCCCCTTGCTCTTAGCTCTGAGGGACTGGACAGGCAGATCATAAAGAAACTCTCCCTGCCGGCCAAAGAGGCCGAACTTGGACACTGGAAGGATATCGTAAGGAAGATAAAGGAGCCCAAAAATGAGGTAACGATTGCCATTGTCGGGAAATATGTTGGGCTGAAAGACTCTTATAAGAGCCTGACTGAGGCATTGACACATGGAGGAATAGCCAACGACTGCCGCGTGAGCCTCCAGTGGATAGACTCTGAAGAGGTCGAGGTTAACGGGCCTGAAAAATATCTATCCGATGCGGACGGCATCCTCGTGCCGGGCGGCTTCGGCTACAGAGGCATTGAAGGGAAGATCGATTCTATTAGATTCGCAAGGGAAAAAAGAATCCCATATTTCGGCATATGCCTGGGTATGCAGTGTGCAGTAATAGAGTTTGCCAGAAACGTCTGCGGGTTGAATGCAAACAGTTCTGAATTCGATTTGAATACCCCGACTCCTATTATTTATCTTATGGAAAAATGGTATGACTTCAGGAAGGGAAAGGTAGAGGAAAGGACGGAAAGCACTCAGAAGGGCGGCACGATGCGCCTGGGCGCCTATCCCTGTGTCATAGAGGAAAAGACCCTTGCGCATGCTGCTTACAGGACAAAGGAGATCTCCGAAAGACACCGGCACAGGTATGAATTCAATAATGCCTATAAGGGAATCGTTACCAGGCTGGGGATGAAGATCAGCGGACATAGCCCGGACGGAGAACTGGTGGAGATAGTCGAGATACAGGACCATCCATGGTTCCTGGGCTGTCAGTTCCACCCTGAATTCAAATCGAGGCCCACCGAACCACATCCGCTGTTTGCAGCATTTATTGGAGCTGCTGTCAGGGAAAAACGTTCACTTTTCCCCCAAGCTGAGATTATCGGCAGAGAAAAAGGCCTGGATTGACTCGGCAGATAAAGATAGGGGACATAGTTTTTGGCGGCGGGCGGTGTCCGCTCATAATCGCCGGGCCATGCGTCTTGGAATCTGAAGACGTCGTATTTCACACAGCCGGACAACTCAAAGAGATCTGCGGGCAGGCCGGGTTGCCCCTTGTGTTTAAAAGTTCTTTTGATAAGGCAAACCGCTCATCCATCGGCTCTTACCGGGGGCCGGGAATTGACAAGGGGCTTCGCATCTTATCAGATGCAAGGAACAAATTTGCGATTCCTGTTATATCTGACGTCCACTCGGTCGATGAGGTGAGGCTTGCATCTGAAGTCCTTGATGCCCTTCAAATACCCGCCTTTCTATGCAGGCAGACAGATCTGATTCTTGCGGCGTCAAAGACAGGAAAGCCTGTAAACGTGAAGAAGGGACAGTTCCTTGCTCCATGGGACGTAAAAAATATAGCGGAAAAATTTACTACTACAGGAAATTTTAACCTCTTTATTACGGAGAGGGGAAGTTCCTTTGGGTATAACAATCTTGTTGTAGATTTCAGGGCACTTCCAATTATGAGTTCATTCGGTTTTCCTGTGATATTCGATGTCACACACAGTGTTCAGCTGCCGGGCGGTCTGGGCGATCGTTCGAGCGGTCAGCGGGAGTTTGCCGAACCGCTCGCCCGCGCTGCTACAGCTGTGGGGGTAGACGGCCTTTTTATGGAAGTGCACCCTGACCCCGAAAAGGCTCTGTGCGACGGACCGAATATGATCAGATTGCATGATGTAAGGAAACTCCTTACAACCGTTAAGGCATTATATGAAATTGTGAAACCAGGGCTCGATCAATGATGGCGAGGACAAGCAGGGAGGGCAGGCTATTATACCTTGCTTGCGCTTTAGCGCTGGGGGCTGTTTTTATGTCATCCGGTTCGTATGCTTCTGATTCGTCCCAAAAATCTCTCTCTTTTTCGAATAGGGACCTGCAGCCTTATGACGACTCTCTAAATCACAAGTTGCAGGAGCAGGATTCTCCAGCCCCGAAGGGGTCCGGACCAAGAAAAGCAAAGACTGCAGATTCGCGGGAACAGGCAGAGAAGGAGTACTGGTGCAAAAAGGCCTCGCAGCAAAGAAGGAAGGTCCAGCGGCTAAACGATGATGTCAGCGAGAAAGAACAGCAATTGGAAGAGGAAAACCGAAAGGGTGTCGTCCGGCATAAAAAGACGGCGGCTCTCAACAAGGAAATTACCAAGACCCGAAAACGACTAAAATACGCCCAGGACGACCTTAGCGCCGTGCAGGACGAGGCGCACAGGAAGGGAGTTCCTCCCGGATGGCTCAGTGTCAGTTTGAATAGGATGCGGAATGTCTGATTCACAAATGGAAATCATAGAGATTGCCAGAAAGGTATTAAGGACAGAGGCTGAGGCAGTGGCCTCTTTGATCGAAAAGCTTGATAGCAACTTCGAAAAAGTGATCGATTTGATCTATGACTGCCATGGCAGGGTCATCGTAACCGGAATGGGCAAGTCGGGACTTGTAGGGAAAAAAGTCGCTGCAACGCTGGCTTCAACCGGCACCCCGGCCTTTTTCATGCATCCGGCTGAGGCAAGCCATGGCGACCTCGGCATGGTTACTTCCGATGACGTTATCATAGCCATATCATATAGCGGAGAGACCGAAGAGCTGTTGGGCATCATACCATTTCTAAAGAGGTTCAATGTAAGGCTGGTCTCGATAACAGGCAATTTGCAGTCGACCCTATCACGCTCGGCCGACATTTCTCTGGATATTTCAGTTAAAGAAGAGGCCTGTCCGATGGGCATCGTGCCTACCGCTTCTACGACTGCCGCCATGGCTGCAGGTGATGCAATC
This sequence comes from Candidatus Sulfobium mesophilum, assembly GCA_900302705.1. GTDB lineage: Bacteria > Nitrospirota > Thermodesulfovibrionia > Thermodesulfovibrionales > UBA6898 > Sulfobium > Sulfobium mesophilum. Next base: position 573 of record OUUY01000012.1, on the reverse strand, counting down.
GCAGTTGCTCTTTTGATAAAGCGGGGATTTAGGGAAGAAGATTTCGCACTTTTCCATCCCCGGGGTAGTCTTGGGAAGAAATTGCTGGTTAAGGTTTCTGACCTCATGCACACAGGTGATGCTCTTCCGCTAACGTCGCCGGATGTTCCCATGACCTCTGCTGTTATGGAGATCTCAACGAAGAGACTCGGGATAACGGTAATCGCCGATGCAGACAAAAAGATATTGGGGATTGTTACCGATGGAGATATTAGGCGGGGCATCGAACGCTGGGGCAAGAACTTCTTTGACATGACTGCCGAGGAAGTGATGACAAAAAATCCAAGAACCATATCTGCCGATGAGCTTGCCGCAAAGGCTATTTCTGTGATGGAAAAGCATTCGATTACGTCTTTGCTGGTGCCTGATAAAGACGGCAGGGCACTTGGTGTTATCCACCTGCATGATATCCTCAGGCAAGGAATAGTTTAGTTCTTCCGGCTAACGACCAATCAGAGATCCTTTCATTCTCATAACACCTCCTTTTTTTGCACAAATGCGAACCAATTTGCGGGAATGCGTGACACTTGCGAT
>OUUY01000031.1 GCA_900302705.1 Candidatus Sulfobium mesophilum | reverse complement strand
AAACCGCTGAGAATGAGGGGAAGCAAACACCACTTTTAAGTAGAAGAAGTGAATTCCTTGGAATGGGTTAAGGTTTAGAACTAAGTCATTGGGTTAGGATGCGGGAGTGAGATGTGGTGAGCAAGCCTCCACGTAGTGAGGAGGAAGCCTAAAGCATCTGCCAAAGCATCCACAAAAAAAGACTCTAAGCATACCCAGAACCCAAGGTGTTCCACTTCTTTTTTTTGATCTCTTAAATATGACTTATGTCGTGTCACCGTCTCCCTCACTAGAGTTACATTAAGATACAAAAAAATAGCAGAAGTGTTTTGGCAAAGGGCATAGAAATATTATTGATGAAGCGAAAGCTGATGTATATAGCTTTAGTACATTGGGACAAATGCACCGGATGTGGAGATTGTATAAACGCATGTCCTATGAAATGTTTTGAGATGCAGGATGGAAAAAGCGTACCTCATCGGGCATCATATTGCATCAATTGCGGAACCTGTCTGGAGGTCTGTCCTACCAATGCCATAGTCATCAGTTTCGGTTGGGGTGGCTGACGTCGGTGACTCTACACAGTTCAGGGCAAAGCTGTCGTCCATGTAGGAAGCCTTGTCCGCCATTTAATTCCAAAAGAAACATCCATTGAGAGCGACCGTGTCAAGCGAAAAAGCATGCCTTTAGTCTTTTCTCTGTTAAGACCGTAAATTTATGAAGAGCCTTTGACATAAAGTGAATCTGACTCGTTCTTTCTAAAAAGCGGTGCAGAGGACTTATCTGCATCAAACATCCATACGGGCTCTGTGGGATTACTCCCGTGCAGGGGCGATGCGGCTACCTCTGCGGCACCAGAAAGTTATCGGTACCTGAACCGGCCTCATTCAGCAAATGCAGTCGATGTCTGCACAAGGCAGCATCAGTTATTGTCGAGCTGCCGGACAGGGCAGATAATGTCAAAGAACCTCTTGTCTATTTATGACAGATGACGGCTACCAATCAAACACACGGGTTATTAACCCAGTTAGCTTTTCGGGTATTGCCGCCACCTGTCAGCCGAAAAGCTTTGCCTCATCAAACGGAACCCCTTCCTTCATCATGTGGAAAGTAGCGTTTGCGATCTTATGAGCCAGTATGCAGTTTGCAATCATAATTGCTGCTTTGCCCTTCCTCCTGTTGGCATGTTTGTCCCTGAATTTTCTTAACGTGGGATAATACCGGACCGCAAGATTGGCAGCCTGAGTGAAAGCCCACTTCAGGTAATGATTTCCCTGATTACTTCCCTTGCCTCTTTTGACCTTGTCGGAGGATTGAGAGATGCCGGGAACCAGACGGCAGTATGATGCAAATTGCCTCACGCTGTCGAACCTGCCGATATCTCCTATCTCGTAATAGATCGTCAAACCAAGCACATACAGTACCCCAGGAAGGGTCAAAAGAATCTTGAACGTAGGATCTTCCAAGGTAACGTTCTTTAAGTAAGTATTAAGCTCATCAATTTGATTGGACAATAGCTCAATCCTCTGCAGGATCATCACACAGTAATCCTTAAGCTCCTGGGGAATCGGCACAATGTCAAAATCTGAAGGTAAGAGCTGCTTCACTTCGGTATCGCTCATGGTGTTAAGGTTATATTTCATAAACTGTACCCTCAGACTCGAATAGCATTCGGCACGCTGCTGAACAAGTCCTGCCCTTCTCCTTAAAAGGTCTCTTAGCGGTCGTTTCTCTTTAGGATAAATATATGCCTCCGGGATCTCTCCCATCCTTAGAAGCTTTGCCAGTTTAAATGCGTCTCTCCTGTCAGTCTTAACCTTAGCCCCGGTTATCATGTGCAGACCCAATGTGCGTGCCAGCCTCACATCGTATCCCGATTCTTGAAGCCCATCCACAATCCAATACCAGTTAATCGTGGATTCAATGGCAATGTGCACATCTTTGCCGAAGGGCTTGAGAAATTGAAGAATGAGTGCAAGATCATTATTGAGATTCTCCTCCTTTACCTTTTTCCCATCCTTGTCAATGACGCAGACATGGGACTTCTTGGAATGCAGATCGATTCCACAGTAAAATGTCATAGCGACCTCCTTTGTGTGGCGATTTTTTGAATGCGAAACAATTATCACATTCAAGGGAGGTCGCTCTCAATAATTATCAAACACCGGTTGCCAGATCGACGGTCCTAAGATCGACAGAAAGAAGCCTTTTGACCGGTGCAATACAATGCGTGTGGTTTGGGACAAGATCTTCGCTAGTTGCGAACTGGCATATCTATCAAGTATCAGTCAAACATTAACGGGCCACAATTCAAAAATCAGTCCGTCGCGTTTACTTTTCTCCGCCAGGTCACTCGCCTGGCTCGAAGTGCCGCTCCCTGAAGCCCTCGGGACTTTCGCCCAAATATAATCGGTTAGATGGGTAATAGTCATAGTACTCATATGGATAAGGATAGGGATAATTAGAGTAATAGCCGTGGGGGGAATGATAGTAAAAAGGAGCAATAAAACCGTAATTATCGGGATAGTTAGAGGAATCGTAACCGTAGGGGTAGTAATAGGCACATCCGCCGAGCAGTAACACTACTACGAAAAGAAACAAACTGTTGATAAGTCTTTTCATCCCGGATATCCTCTCGCCATACGATTCTTCATCAAAGCTCACTTCTAGTTATAGTTGACTACGCTTCGGCTGTTTTGTCAACAGCTGCTGATGGACGGATAAGTTTCTAACGCAGGCCGGCAATCGCCGGTCACACATCAATTCATGCGACCATTACTTGTGCGGTGTAATTTCCAAAACAACCAACATTGTTAAATCAGGAAATTCATCTCTTTTTCCCATGCTATTGCTTCGGCATATTTCTTAAAGATCTTCTCGCGCCGCCTAAACTCGCGGCAATGGACCGCCCTGCGGCCATTGACCTGCCCGACGCCCATGTCGGAGTGAAGCATCTCGTGATAAATGATGAACTCTATAAAAAAGGAGGGTACCCTTTTTTTGTCGAGTACAGGGTTTATCCTGATGGTGTTTGTATGACTGCTGTAACTTCCCAGGGTCCTCCGTCTCACCGCCCTGCCCCGGCGTCTGGTCCCCCATGTTACCGGTGCCGTTATCCTGCCGCCGAAATATTCGTTATTTACAGAGCGGGCTGCTTCGCAAAGGTTATGGTGCTTTCCGATGGCGTTGATACGGCAAAGCCTTGGGGTCGCCCTCCTAAGAAGGCTGCTCTGCCGCCGGATAAACTCTCTGATCAGGGGCGTCTTTCCCCTGCGTCTTCCGATGAATGAAGCTATCTCGGTAATCAGGGCGTCGCCCGCCTTCAGGAACATCCGGTGGAGCCTTACCTGCAAAATGTCATCTTTTACTCTTACTGAAATCATTGAAGTCGAGTTGTCCGTAAGTGTGAGGGAAATTTTTTTGCGTGTGGCACTTTGGAGATGCGCCCTGAGAGTTTCTTCCGAAAGACCGAAAGGGAGTGGCAACTGGGCTTCGTTTTTCATGACAGCGGATAGCCAGGGATCTTCATCTCCCCCGTCCCCTCCTTTGCAAGGAGTGGGAGAAAGGGGAGGGCCGTTATATAAAGCCGGAAAACTCCAAGTCTGTTAGTAATTCTTCTTAAGCTCCACAAGGACCTGTTTTGCAACATTCTTC
>OUUY01000040.1 GCA_900302705.1 Candidatus Sulfobium mesophilum | reverse complement strand
CGGAGCATTGCAGCACCCTTTATAAAACTTTCCTGTTCGATTGAGGTCAAAGAGAAAGGAAACACCCATGAAAGCGGTTATACTTGCAGGAGGTTTCGGCACCAGACTGTCGGAGGAAACTGCGGTCAGGCCCAAGCCAATGGTTGAGATCGGCGGGAAGCCGATCCTCTGGCACATCATGAAGATTTTTTCCGCTTACGGAATTCATGAATTTGTCATCTGCTGCGGATACAAAGGATATATGATCAAGGACTATTTCTCTAGCTATTTTCTGCAGATGTCTGATATAACCTTTGACATGAAGGAAAACAAGATGAAAGTCCACCAAAACGGGGCGGACCCATGGAAGGTGACTCTCGTCGACACCGGGGAGAATACCATGACCGGAGGCAGGCTTAGACGTGTGAAGGACTATGTGGCCGACGGCACGTTCTGCTTCACGTACGGCGACGGGCTCAGCAACGTCGACATTGGGAAACTTGTGGCATTTCACCAAAGCGAGGGGACTCTCGCAACGCTGACTGCGGTGCAGCCGCCCGGCAGGTTCGGGATACTCACCCTAAGGGACAACAGGGTCAGGAGTTTCAGGGAGAAGCCGCAGGGAGACGGGGCGTGGATCAACGGCGGTTTCTTCGTGCTGGAACCTGCTGCGATCGATTATGCGGAGGGTGATGCAACGGTCTGGGAACAGGATCCCCTGAAAAACCTCTCGGAGCAGAATATGCTCTCCGCATACCGGCATAACGGCTTCTGGCACCCGATGGATACTCTGCGTGACAAACACAACCTCGAAGAGATGTGGCAGAGCGGCAAGGCGCCCTGGAAGGTGTGGTGAACATTCATGGACTCTGACATCACGATAATAGGGGCCGGGATAATCGGGCTGGCGGTCGCCGCCGAGTTGGCCGACGGCAAGAAGGATATCTATATTCTTGAAAAAAACAGATCTCACGGGATGGGGATCAGTTCCAGAAACAGTGAAGTGCTGCATGCCGGACTATATTATCCGTCCGGCTCGTTGAAGGCAAGGTTCTGCCTCGAGGGCAGAGGTCTGATCTATGAGACCTGCGTCCGGAACAACATCCCTCACAAGAGGATCGGCAAGCTCGTCATCGCGACTACCGACGCTGAGATGGACGAGATCAACCGCCTCACGCAGAATGCGCTGAAAAATGGGGCGTCAGTCTCTCTCCTTGATAAGGCCCATGTTAACAGGATGGAGCCGAACGTCAGGGCGGCCGGCGCGCTTTATTCCCCTGACACCGGAATCGTCGATGTACATTCACTTATGGACTATTACCTTCACAAGGCAAAGACCCTGGGCGGCGAGATAGCCTACGACACTCAGGTTTCGGCCATAACAAGGGCCGAAGGGGGCTACCGTATCCAGACGAGGAACAGTGAAGGTATATATTTCGAATTTACCACCGAAAAGGTAGTGAACGCGGCCGGTTTATACTCGGACGCCGTCGCAGCGATGATAGGAAAGAATTACGTGCACCACTACTGCAAGGGGGAGTACTTCAGCATCAATAATGTCAAGAAAGGTACAGTAGAGAGGCTCATTTACCCCGTTCCCGAGAAGAACCATGTCGGCCTTGGTGTCCATCTGACCCTCGATCTGAACGGACGCATGAGGCTGGGACCGGATGCAACTTATACACAAAGGATTGAAGACTATAGGGTCGACGAAACAAAAGGCGACCGATTCTATGAATCGGCTGTCAGGTTTCTTCCCTTCATCAAAAGGGAAGATATCATTCCTGACATGTCGGGGATCAGGCCAAAACTCCAGGCCCCGGGGGAGGGGTTCAGGGATTTTATCATCAGCGAAGATTCACCGGGCTTCGTCAATCTGGTCGGAATAGAGTCTCCGGGTCTGACCGCAGCTCCGGCCATCGCCAGGTATGTGAAGAAACTGCTGTCAGGCAGCACGTTGCAATAGAAACACATCTTCTCTCCAATTCCCGCTTTCTGTAATAGCCTAATAAAGGAGGAGAAATCCATGAAAATATTGATAACAGGCAACATGGGATATGTGGGGCCTTGTCTGGTTAAACACCTGCGCAGATCATATCCTGCCGCCACATTGATCGGGCTTGACATCGGTTACTTTGCGGACTGCCTGACAGGCGCTGCGATTTTTCCTGAATGCAGGGTGGACATCCAGCATTTTGCGGACGTGAGGGGCGTGAATGCCGATTTGCTCAGCGGGGTGGATTCCGTGGTGCATCTGGCTGCGATATCAAACGATCCGATGGGAAACACATTTGAGCAGTTGACGTATGATATCAATTTTCAAGCAAGCATGGAGCTTGCGAAGAAGGCAAAAGAAAAAGGCGTGGCGTCATTTGTCTATGCATCGAGTTGCAGCGTATATGGATTTGCGGAGGACGGCCCCAGGACTGAAAGTTCCCCCCTCAACCCGCTCACGGCGTATGCAAAATCAAAGGTCTTGACAGAGAAAGTGATCGGGGATCTCGCCGATAAAGACTTTAAGGTGACGAGCCTGAGATTTTCCACTGCCTGCGGCATGAGCGACAGGCTGAGACTGGACCTTGTACTGAACGATTTTGTGGCAGCGGCGGTCGCCTCGAAAAAAATCACGATCCTTAGCGACGGGACACCCTGGAGACCGTTGATACACGTAAAAGATATGGCGAGGGCAATCGAGTGGGCCATCAGGAGAGACCCGGTCGACGGGGGAGATTTCCTTGCCGTAAATATCGGCAGCGATGCCTGGAATTACCAGGT
>OUUY01000042.1 GCA_900302705.1 Candidatus Sulfobium mesophilum | reverse complement strand
CAGTTTCATCGAGTGCGTCTGCCGTCACGAAGCCTCCCATGCCTTTTGGGGCGAGGAAATAGCAGGTGATCAGCCCTTTCAGCAGAGTCAGCCGTGCAAGAGGCATCAGTGCCTTTTTGCCGTTTTCAAAGCAGATCAGTCTGGTATCATTTTCAAAGCCTGCGTATTCCGACCAGACATCGAACCAGTCACGCGTCTGAAAATAAATGGCAGACTCCGCAGAATCTACCATTCGGTCCCATTCCTCATCTGTTGCCTTCCTGATGCTCTTGATCAATTCATTTTCCCCGCGTAGTTTACGGCACTTCGACGTAATTCCCCGAATTGAGGTTCAGCCATTTCTTGACGGCGCCTCCGATATCAAACTCTGTATATGCCTTGGCAATACCGTCTCTGTATGAATCCTTATCCATATGTGATGCCTCTTTGAGAGCCGCTGCCAGGGCCTCCGCGCTCACCTCCCGGGCGACGATACCGCACCGGAATTCTTTTATGATCTGGCCCAGGTCGCCGACCGGCATCGAGACAACCGGTGTGCCCATTTGAATCGCGTCGGAGAATACGACGGGAATGCTTTCGATCCTCGAGGGGATCACCAAAAAAGAAGCGCTGTCCAAATAATTAGAAAATTCCCCGGCCTGAATAGAGCCGTGTAAATAAATGCATTTCTCCAACTGCATCGTTGAAATCATGCTCTTCAGTTTAATTTCCATGGGGCCAAGCCCGAACATGTGGACGCGGATGGATTCCTTAATGTCGTGCGGCAAGAGGGCGACGGCCTTTATAAGCAGGTCGGGCCCTTTGTTTTCGTGATATCTTCCGACAAACAGGAAATGCCTCAATTCCTTCGGATCATGAACAAATAATCTCTTTTCCGGAGGCGGCAGCCTTCTGCTTGAATGGAGCAATTTGCAAGGCACACCGGTAAGGTCCCGCACTTCTTTGCATAATTGCATGCCGTCGGCGAATACCCTGTCCGCGTTTCTCATAATTTTTGTCAAAACCATTTTCCCCAGCAAAGGGACCTTCCTGATTTTCCATATATCGGAGCCCAAAGCCCAAACATCGTACGGGACATTCTTCTTAAGTTTTCCCGCTAATCCGAAAATCCCGGAGGGGACGGCCCACATGCAAAGCGTCCTGTCTATGAGATGTTTTTCGTCTATTTCGAGCGTGTTCCTTACGCCTCTTCTGAAAAAATGCAGGAATACAAGCCAATTCCTGGGGTCCATCAGGTCCATCGAGGCCAGTTCACGGTCTCCGCCTTTCCATGGCGTTGGGACGATTGAAATTCCCGGATCCGGCCGATATGCATTCTTCCTCGCAACGGGCTGCACGATGACCCCATGTCCGATGGCCGCAAGCTCCAAGGCAAACTGTCTCACGAACAAGCCCGCTGTCCCCGAAGGGTCTTCGGGAGTTGCAGGATAGGAGCTTGTAATGATATGAATATTCAATTAATCTTGATTTTTTAAAATGATGTCCCTTACGGCGACGATAACATCTTCAACGTCCCGGTCTGTAAGCTTCGGCGAAATCGGCAAACTCACCGTCTCCCGGCCGACGGCGTATGAATGCGGAAAATCTTCAGATCTCCAGGAAAACCTCTTTCGGTAATAAGGGTGCTCGGGTATTGACAGGTAATGGACCCCGACCCCGATATTGCGTTCGGTCATTGCCTCCAAAAAATTATCCCTGCTTATTCCAACCTTATCGGGATCGATGCGGATGGTAAACAAGTGATAGGCGTGCCGCGTATCTTTTTCTGCTACAGCCGGCAGCCCGATATTCAAATCCTTCAGGTCCCCCATGTATCTGTTCCATATCTTCTGCCGTCTTTCCCAGTATGCATCTATTCTTCTCAACTGATGAATGCCAATGGCAGCCTGCAGGTCCATCATGTTGTATTTAAAACCGGCCTCTTCAACATAATAATGCTTATAGCCTGAGTCGGAATAACGCTCCCAGGCATCATGGCTCAGTCCGTGAAGAGCCATGATTTTAATCCGCGAGATCTTGCGTTCATTGCGGCTTATTATCATGCCGCCCTCTCCAGTGGTAATATTCTTTGTCGCATAAAAGCTGAAGCATCCCAGATCACCAATTGTTCCCGCCTTATTCCCTTTGTATTCCGTTTCTATTGCATGGGCACAGTCCTCGATCACTGCAAGGTTATGCGATTTGGCGAGAGCCATTACGGCGTCCATGTCACAGGGTCGCCCCGCGAAATGCACGACAATCACCGCCCTTGTCCTGGAAGTGATCTTTTCCCCGATCTCCGCTGCATCGATATTCAGGGTGACCGGATCGATATCCGCCAGGACAGGTTTAGCGCCCGCGTGGATGATGGCGTTGATGGTTGAGCAAAAAGTCATGGGGGTGGTTATAATCTCGTCTCCCGCTTCAAGTCCGAGTGACAGGCAGGCCAGGTGCAGTGCGGCGGTACAGGAATTCACCGCAGCGGCATAATCGATCTGTTTATATTTCGCAAAGTCCATTTCAAACTGATGGACTTTAGGGCCGGTTCCGAGCCATGCCTTATCCATGGAATCGAGCAGTTCATCTTTTTCGGCCTGCTCAATGAGGGGTTGTCCAAAGACCAGGAAGTCTTTACGCATGCCGCCCACAATGTCCGTCGCAGCCCAAAGGGTTCAGACAGTCACTCATTCCCCGCAC
>OUUY01000008.1 GCA_900302705.1 Candidatus Sulfobium mesophilum | reverse complement strand
GCAGACCCAAAAGAGAGAAAAGCACAAAAAATGCGCAGGGGTTGAAACTGTCAAGACCTGAGATGACGAGGGTCATGAGGGGTAGGGACATCTCAGATGTGTCGAGCTTGCCGAGAAATGGGATATCAACTGAACTGTTCTTCTTTCCGCTCTTGTGGTCATCCGCTGCTTTTGCCTTCCCTTCTGAGACGGGCTGGGTACTGCTCTCCCCGCCCATCGTTGCTCCTGGTACCGGTCGGATATCACTCGGAACTTTTGTCTCAGTCTCAAGTTTTTTGTTTATCTTGGCCATCGGGTTAATACACTGCCGCGAGAAACAGCTCTTGATAGCATCTTCCAGATAGTTTTTTGACTGGTCCGTGAAGCCGACAAAGGCTTCATCGTCAACAAAGGTCACGGGAACACCTATCGTCTTCAATCCATAAGCCTTTGCCATTTTTTCAAGAAATAGGGCATTTTCCTTGTTGTACCAGACTTCGTAGTCCCTGATTTGGAGACCGTGATACTTCACTTTAATTTCTTCCAGGAAAGATTTCTCTTTCACACAATGCGGGCATCCCAGCCCCCAGAAAAAGTAGATGATTGACGATTTCCCCTCCAAAGAAGATTGTCCCGGCGTACTTGAGGCGCTTTTTGGAATGTTTGGAAGGACAGGTTTCTTTCCCGTCTGATCCTCTATCCCCTTGACGTCCTGCTGCTCTTGGGATAAAGGTATCGCCCTGCCATCTTGGCCGAGCTGGCCCTCATCGCATTCCGACCCGGCTTCGACTGTCGGGGCGCAGAGCCCCTCTTGGGTTAGCGGCTGAGAGGCGTGGGCAACATTCGGCAGGTAAATCATGCTGAAGAGCAAGAAAAAGCAGAGAGCCATTTGGACCCCACTTCCAATAGAAGAAACAAAAGTGAGAAATTGCCTGATATGAAACCGCTCATTATTCATTCTCTCTCTCCTCACTATTGCGTCTGTATCGCCGAGGTAGATCTTTAGAAAGTTTCACGCTTATCTCCTCTTTCTAAAAGTTGGACAGACCGAAGTACAGTCCCACCACGACAAGAAGCGCCCCGCTCACCTTTTTAGCATAGAGCGAAAAGTTTTTGACGCCTCTCGATCCGACGATACTCTCCGTGAACCCGATAGACAGGCCGGCTACGAATATTAGTGCGCAATGTCCAACAGCATAGACAAAGAGAAGTGATCCGCCGTATGCCATATCCCCCTGCGTTGAAACATAGGCCAGGATGACCGCCAGTACCGGCGTTGCACAGGGAGACGACACCGTTCCGGTCAACATGCCCAGCAGGAATGCCCCGACAAGACCCTTTGTCCTGACCTGCCGTGTCTTCTGAAACGGCAATGGAATTGAAATAATTCCCATGAGCTGTAGACCCATCAATATGGCTATGACGGCAAGCCCTATATACAGCCACCTGCCCATAAAGCCAAGAAACTGACCCATAACTGAAGCAGCAGCACCAAGAAGAGTAAAAGTTATCGAAAGGCCAAGAACGAATACCAGAGAGAAAAGGGCTGCCTTCTTTTTGTTTCCTTCGGAATAGCCACCTACATAGCCGATGATCAAAGGGATAGCGGCAAGGACACAGGGACTTGCCGCCGAGATCAGACCGCCGACGAATACGGCAATAAATGCCAAACCGTGCTGGTTCTGAATGATATGCTGGATGTTGTCGAAAATGGCTTCCATATATTCTATTGCCCCTGTCTGAGCTTTTCCGCATAGTATGGAGGCAGCCCGCTTTCAATTATTGCCAATGCTGTTTTTTCAACGTCATAGAGGACCCTGACAAATTCAGTCTTCACGCCACCTCTGGTTATTTCCACCAGGGTAACGCAGGCCCTTGTATCGCCATCTTTCGGTTTCCCCACACTGCCGGCGTTGATAAAGACCTTGCCGTCGATGTCCTTTCGATACGGCCTGTGCGTGTGGCCGTATATCAGGATGTCGGCATCTACTTTTTCCACCATCTCAAGGAAGAACTTTTCAGGTCTGTCCTCATGCCAGTACACGTTGTTTTTTTTGGGGGTGGCATGAAAGATAATGATCTTTTTGTCGTCAACCGTAAGCTTGATGTTAAGGGGAAGATTTCTCATGTAATCTTTCCTGATTGAGGTTGAGTGCTTCTTTGTCCATTCGAATCCAAGCCCTGCCATTTCAGCCTGGACAGGGTCTTCGTACTTGCATCCGCAATGTTCTCGGTCATTGGCAACCGTCTCGTCGTAATTCCCCTGGACACCCTCAATGCCGTGCTCAATAAGGAAATCAACCACCTCGTTCACAAACGGGGCATAACCGCCCAAATCGCCGAGATGATAAATCTTATCAACGCCGACCTCAAGAGTTGTCTTGTGGGCAGCCTTCAGCGCTTCAATATTGCCGTGGATATCGCCAAAGATTGCAATTTTCAATACGCCTCTCCTCTTGCCTTATCCGCGACACGGCGGACATCGGCGAGGCATCACCTGCCTTCAGGATGATTGTGTTTGCAGTTGCATGCCTCCTTCTTTTTCTCTTTCTGTATCCTTGCCAGAATAGCTGAAGTACCCTTGCCTTCCCTGACATCCCTGATTATGTCCCCTTCAGAGTATCCAAAGCAGTAACAGACAAGTTTCCTCTCCATCGAACACCTTCTATATCCCAGTCTTTTTCAGAACTGGGACGATTTCCTCATACCCGTAAAAGCCGATGTGCCGATGAATCTCTTTACCGCCTTTGTCGAGAAATACCTGAGTAGGTATGACATAGACGCCGAACCTTCTTGCGGTCTCCTTGTCCTTACGTACATCCACAAAAAAGACTTCCAACTTTCCTTTGTAATTCGTTCTTAACTTTTCCATTACAGGCTTCATCTGCTCGCAGGGGATGCAGCCGACCGACCCTAGTTCGAGCATGACGATCTTGCCCTCTTTTTTTGCACTATTTAATACATCATCGATGCCTGCTGCATTGCTGAAGCCATAGAGCATTAATACAATTGAAATAATCACAAGCGAAATATTCTTCATTACAGTCTCCTTTTATTTCAGCGGGCTCCGTTTCTTCTCATCCATCTTCCGCTTGATCATCGCCATTTTCTCAAGCAGCGCTTCCTGCTGCCTTCTTTCCTCATCATCTTTCGGTTCCGCAACAGGATTCGCAACTCTCCAGGTGAGCTTCCCACTAATCGGATCTTCGGGATATGCGCCTATATCATAAAGGGTATAATCCTCGAATTGCGTTGGGTTTTCCTGATAGCATGACCAGACCGCATTCCTTACCAGATCAGGCGTACCCCTGTTGAGGAGATTGACGACTTCCTTGATCTGTTTCCTGAACCTTTCTATATATTCGAGAGGCAGGTTGAAGAGATAAGGCGTAGGGGATCCGCTTCCAATAATCCTCTTTCGACCGTCAATCCCGTTCCTGACCATCGCTGTTATGGCTTCCCCTGTGGAATGGCCGGGTGATTCAGGCCCTGTGACGACAAGATATCTGATGTTCGGATTTCCGATGACGTTGCAGACCATCTTTTCTATGCCGATGTTTTCTGTCTGGATGGTTCCTGAAAGGGCGGCGCCTGACTCAACCCCCACGCGCACCAATTGTTCAATCTCCTTCGGAATCTTATCGTAATCGTAAATAAGAATTACGGCTACCGCTACAGGGGAAAAATCATTCCCCCTGAGATAATGACCTTCTTCAGGCGGATAATCAGTTAATACTTCAGTTTTCAGCAAGCCATCTCTCCTTGCATGGATTAATGCTCAATCATCCATATCCTAACTGCGCCGATGAGGATGAAAGGTTTTTCTTTATCTTTTGTTGATAGCCTTGCCATAATCGCTCCCCTCCCTCGACCTTTGCTACTATAGCTATGCCCTCAAGCATGGCTCACCTCGATTTCACTTAATCTTAACTGTCGGAAATAAACTCATATCTGTATGGGGTAAAAAAAGCGCTGAGGTATATAACCCGTAATAGCTTGGCTCTCGTGTTAGCTCAAAGGTAGTAACAGACTCCGCTATTTGTTGGGTTTTCTCTAAATTTTCCACAGACAATAGCGCCTTCATAGCGCCATCAATGGAGCCATTACCAATAAATTCGACCTTGACACCTTTATATCCTAAGGCTTTTTCTATCTCCCTCAAAAGCCTCTGACAGTCACCAAGTGTATCGCTTAGAGAAGGCTCCGGAATCTCCAGGTATCTCTTTTTAATTGCAGGATTATGTACCGGCAAATTGTTATCTCCTGAATCCTTCAAATGGTGACCATGGCTATCAATCATTAGCGCTTTGCATTATCTGATCCTCAACCTTGTTGCCACAGTAATTACAGATAAATTCGTATGTAGGCATATTTTCAATCTCCTTTGGGTTCTGGTGTGCGTTAAAGAGTCGCCACGGCAACTCTTAAGTGAAAGAGTCCCTTTATTTCTTCCTGCATCAGCGGGAACTGAAGCACCGGAAGATTGAATTTTTCCTTAATTTCTTCCAAATATTTCATCTGCATACGTCTCCTGTTTTGGAAAAAGTAGTTGCTGCAGACTTCTTCCTGAAGAACCATATTGGCAATAACAAGCTGTGTTTCGATGCCAGCTTCTTTCAGGTCGAGCATGGCTCTGTATGACTCCATGATCGGTGTGGACTCGGGATATAACACAAGGGTAAAAACGGTCCTTTTTTTATCTCTCAGCGTATTAATGATATCCCTGAACCTGTTCTGGGCAGTCTTTTTAACTTCTGCACTTTCCGCAGCCCCGGCCATCATTTCAACCTGCTTTGCATAATCAAAGGGCAGGTCAAGGAGTCTCAGTGTATGCCCTGTAGGGGCCGTGTCGAATACAACGACTTCATAATCCTTGCCTTCGATGAATTGTATGAACTTATCGAAGGCGGCCATTTCTTCAGTGCAGGGGGAATTGAGTTCCTCTTCCATTGTTGCAAGCATCTCTTCTGAATACTTGCCTCGTGCATCATTCAGGACCCTTTCTTTGTATTCCTGGAATGCCTCCTGCTGGTTGACCATAACCGCAAAAAGGTTTTCTGTGATTTTCTCCGGCCTGCTGCCAATCTTAACGTCGAGGACTTCGCCGATATGGGCGGCAGGGTCCGTTGTGACAAGAAGGGTCTTTACTCCTTTTTGTGCAATATGCAAAGCAGCTATGCAGGAGATCGAGGTCTTTCCAACTCCTCCCTTTCCCGTTAGAAATATAGCCTTTGTCTGTCCGTCCGGCAGGAAGAGAGAGTCTATATCAGGACGCTCAAACGTCGGCACAAACTGGGCAGTTGATATTCGCTCTGTTTCATAATGAGGTTTCTTCCCTGTGAATAATTCGCGGCCTATATCTTTAAGGGCAGAAACGCCCTTCACCTCGTTATCTCGCAAAAACATATGGCGTTTTGGCTGTGCAATGGTCTTTTCTGTCTGCCTGATAATATTCTGCTGTGCATAATATTTTTTCTTGAAGAAAGAGATATCGCAGACCTCTTCAGGCAATATGCCATTTAAAATTACTTCTCCGGATTTGACCCCGATAGTCTCAAGCTCCTTCGATGCCCTTAGCGTCTCGTAGAGGGATAGTGCCTCGGGTCGCATCACAAATATAAATGTTGTTCTGACAGGATCCTTGAGGAGCGCCGTGGCCCGGTCATACTTTTCTTTTGAATCCTGGATCGACTGCACAGGACCAAGACATGTCTGACCACTTCCTTTTGCGGATTCTTCTATGTGCTTAGACCAGTCAACAGGAAGCTCAAGGAGCCTTATGGTATGACCCGTTGGGGCTGTATCAAATACGATTATGTCATATTCATCACCTTCCATGAAGTCTATGAACCTGTCGAATGAGGCCATCTCGGTGGTACAGGGACCGCTCAGGTTTTCCTCAAGTGATGCTATGACATCCTCCGGCATTACCTCTCTGAACGGCCCTATAATGCGCTCTTTATATTCCCGTGTAGCTTCGTCAGGGTCTATCTCCATTGCGTGGAGGTTATCTATCCCTTTAATCGGGGTTATCTTATGGCCTATTTCCTGTTCGAATACATCTGCCAGGTTGGATGCGGGATCAGTCGTTACTATCAGTGTCTTTTTGCCATCAGTTGCACAATGGATCGCCGTCGCGGATGCCATCGTCGTCTTCCCTACGCCGCCTTTGCCTGAAAAAAATAAATATTTCGTCATTATTACTTCTTTCATCCACAGCATGGAGTCTGCTGCATTCCGCTTATGATAAATCCCCGCTCATCGGAGAAATCTATGGTCGCTTCTGAAAGCAGCTTGTTTGCCTCTTTTTCAAGAAAAACCTTCACACCGTCTTTCTCCAAGGTGACATCACCATTTTCAGCGCCATCGGCTATGTCCATAGCCAAAGACGGCCCTCAGCCACCGCTGGTTGTAAATATCCTCGCTCCATGATCTCTGTTCTTTTTCGGCCCGATCAGGTCTTTAAATCTCTTTACTGCATTGTCAGTTAAGGTAAGCATTAATCCTCCCTACATTATGTTGAGAGCTATGGGTTTGTGCTTCAACGGTTCAATTCCAAGGACCTTGCAGAGATCTTCATAAGATGGATATTCTCCTGTCCTGAAGACCTCGCCATTCACAAACGTTACAGGCAATGTCTTTCTGCCGTTTTTGTGAATAAGTTCCGCGACAGTCTTATTACTCATCACCTCTTTGATCTGCTGGGAGAGATTGAACCTCTCCACTTCAACCCCTTGTTTTTTTAGTGCAAGTATTGCATCGTTCATTTTCACCAGAACCGGGTCGAGTGTCGGCCCGCAAAGCCCCGACGAACAACAGAGCGGCGGATCATAGATTGCTATCTTCATATCAAAATCTCCTTGGTGATAGATTTTTATAGTGGTTCTGTTGTCTTAACACGGCAGTATTCAACGGTGAAATATCTCTTCTGAAAATAGAGCGCAACATTAACCAGACTGATTAGCACCGGC
>OUUY01000025.1 GCA_900302705.1 Candidatus Sulfobium mesophilum | reverse complement strand
TCCGATCCGCCATGTCGGTCTTGTTGACAAGAACAATAAGCCTCTGGTCCGAACTACTGATAAGTTCCCTGATCTGTGCTATACGCCTGTTGATCAGGGCCGGATCTTCATTAATCTCATCAATCAGCAGCACCACTGCGGCCTGTGCGATCTTTTCGTAGGTCTTCCGTATCCCGATAGATTCGATTGTATCAGAGGTTTCCCTTATGCCAGCAGTATCAATAAACCTGTATTCGAGCCCGTCAATGGTTATTGTATCCTCGATTGTGTCGCGGGTAGTGCCGGGTATCTCTGAAACGATGGCTCGTTCCTCCATTAACAATGCATTGAGAAGGGTTGATTTGCCGGAGTTAGGCTTTCCCACAATGGCTACCGGGATGCCGTTCTTTATGGCATTGCCTGCAAAGAAAGATCCGGCAAGCCTGTCGGCTAGCTCTTTAACCCTGGTTATTATCTGTTTAAGATCGGAGCGGTCAGCAAATTCCACATCCTCTTCACCGAAATCAAGCTCAAGCTCAATAAGCGATGCAAAGCGGAGAAGCTCGCCTCTCAGCTTTCCTATTTCCGAGGAAAAACCGCCTCTCATCTGGTTCATGGCAATTTTGTGTGCCGCTTTCGATGAAGCTGCAATTATATCTGCAACAGCTTCGGCTTCCGACAGATCCATCTTGCCGTTCATGAAAGCCCTTTGAGTGAACTCCCCCGGATAGGCTGGCAGGGCCCCGTTGCTGACCAGCAATTCCATAATACCGTTAATAATGAAAGGTGAGGCATGACAGGAGATCTCAACAGAGTCCTCACCTGTATAGGAGCGGGGGGCCCTGAAAACTGTCAGGAGAACGTCATCAAGCACCTCGCCATCTTTTTCTATTTGCCCGTAAATGACTGAATAGCCTTCCAGCTCTTCAATCCTGAGAGTTTTATCAGGCGATGAGAATATTTTCCCGCAAATGCTGAAACTTCCTGGTCCGCTTATACGTATAACTGAAATGGCTCCGCCTTTTCCGGTTGCAGGGGCGCATATAGTTTCACCTTGTCTTATCATCTTCGGAATTAATGAAATGCAAAGTTAAATCTTTCGCACTCATGATACAGTGTTTCACAGAAATATTAGAATGTGGCAGCACCGGAAAAGTCTATGGGTTGCATTGATCTTCAGGGTTAAGATAATTCCTGTTCCAATCTGTCAGAAAGCCCGTAATTATTTGTTATATTTGAAATTGCGGTTTTTACAATTCCTTAAATTGATCAAAAAGCCGGAACGTCTGAAAAAATGCATATATGAGCGTACTTCTCAACAGGAATTCGAAGGTCATCGTCCAGGGTTTCACGGGAACAGAAGGGACATTTCATGCAACCCAGATGATCGAGTATGGAACAAAGGTTGTTGGCGGGATCACCCCGGGAAAAGGAGGGCAGGTTCATCTTGGTCTCCCGGTCTTCAATACCGTGAGGGAAGCCGTTCAGGCGACAGGTGCGGATGTTTCGGTTATTTTTGTTCCGCCGGCGGCAGGTGCTGATGCAATAATGGAAGCGGCTAATGCAGGCATAAGGCTTATCGTCGCGATCACGGAAGGTATTCCTGTTGCTGACATGGTAGTTGCCAGGAATTACATAAAATCGTACGAGTGCAGGCTTATCGGTCCTAACTGCCCCGGGATAATCACCCCGGGTGAGTCGAAGGTGGGGATCATGCCCGGTTTCATTCACAGGAAAGGATCTGTTGGCGTTATCTCCCGTAGCGGCACTCTCGCTTATGAAGCGGTTGACCAGATCACCAGGCAGGGCCTTGGCCAGTCCACAGGTATTGGCATCGGAGGCGACCCTGTAGTCGGAACAACAACCCTCGATGCCGTCAGGCTCATGATGGCTGACCGGGAAACTGCTGCTATCGTAATCATAGGCGAGATCGGCGGCAATATGGAAAATGAAGCTGCCGAATGGATAAAACTCCACGGCACAAAGCCGGTTATCGGTTTCATTGCAGGGCAGACTGCTCCAAAAGGCCGCAGGATGGGTCATGCCGGCGCCATAATAGGAGGGAAGAACGATACTGCGGAAGCCAAGATGAGACTCATGCGGGAATGTGGGATTCATGTTGTTGAGTCACCTGCAGATATCGGGGTAACTGTCGCCAAGGTTATCAATGTGAAGGCGGATCACTGACATCCGCGCTTCTTCAGCCATAAAGCTACTCCTCCCTTTAACATTCTATCCCGGGGGAGAGTTCCTGTACATTCAACCCTTCAACATTTCAACTCTTTTTCCATATATTTGTCCCTATTCTAAACTAATACTTTTACAAAATGGGACTTTTAAGCGGAAAGACAGCTCTGATCACGGGAGCTTCAAGAGGTATCGGTAAAGCTATTGCTCACCGGTTCGCAACTGAAGGTGCAGATATCGCCATAACCAATATCGTCGATGATGAAGAGTTCAGGAACACGATAAAGGAATTGGAAGACCTGGGTGTAAAAGCCAGGGGCTATGTTTCCAATGCAGCAAGCTTCGAGGATTCACAGAGAGTTGCAGGCGATGTTGTAAGGGATTTCGGAAGGATCGATATCCTCGTAAATAATGCCGGCATCACCAGGGATACCCTCCTGATGCGAATGACGGAGGATCAATGGGATACCGTGATCGCAGTAAACCTCAAATCTGTTTTCAACCTTACAAAAGCTGTTCTGCAGACCATGCTGAAACAGCGTTCGGGCTCGATCGTAAATATGAGCTCTGTCGTGGGTGTTTCAGGCAATGCCGGACAGAGTAATTACTCCGCATCCAAAGCCGGAATCCTCGGCTTTACTAAGAGTGTTGCAAAGGAAGTAGGATCGAGAAATATCCGTTGCAATGCGATTGCTCCCGGCTTTATTCTGACTGAAATGACAGAAAAATTACCTGAAGATGTAAAAAAAGAATGGGCTGAAAAAATTCCTCTCAAACGTGGCGGAACGCCTGAGGATGTGGCAGATACGGCTTTGTATCTTGCATCGGATCTATCATCATATGTGACCGGACAGACAATTCATGTTTGCGGAGGTATGCTAACGTAAGAAAATTTTATTATATTTACCGAACCGCAGGGCGCCTATCCTTTTAGCACGAGGAAATGCAGCGAGACATATTTATTCCACACTTATTTTAAACTGGCGCCCTGCTTCTTTTTTTACCCCTGATGAATAAAAGCCAGATCCTTTTCCTTATCATTCTCATTCCTGTTACGGGATTCATCATTGAAAGATATCTCAACTGGCTGAACTCAACCATGTGGTCTGACAGGCTGCCCGGTAAGCTTAAAGGCATCTGTGATGAAGAGAAATACCGTAAATCGCAGCTTTACCACAGGGAGAATGACAGGCTTTCATTCTGGTCCTCAGCATTCAACCTTGCAGTTATTATCTTCATGATTGCTGCAGGCGGTTTTGCTTTTGCAGATGATGCCGCACGGTCGGTGAGTCACAACCCGATAGTCGTCTCTCTTGTTTTCTTCGGGATAATCGGTTTTGCTTCCGATCTTATCAACATCCCTTTCGGAGCTTATGACACCTTCGTTATCGAGAAGAAATACGGCTTCAATACAACGAGCGTAAGAACCTATATCACTGATCATATCAAAAGCTGGTTCCTGGCATTGCTTGTTGGTGCCCCTGTACTTGGACTGATAACATGGTTTCATTTTAAAACAGGAAAAGACTTCTGGCTTTATGCCTGGATTCTCATCACGTTATTTTCTGTTCTGATGAATCTTTTTTATTCTGAGCTTATTGTTCCTCTGTTCAACAGGCAGACACCTCTTCCAGCGGGTTCGCTGAGATCGGCAATAGAAAGTTTTGCTGAAAAAACGGGATTCAGGCTCCGGGATGTCTACGTCATCGACGGTTCAAAGAGAAGCACGAAGGCAAATGCATATTTCTCAGGTTTCGGACCTAAGAAAAGAATAGTCCTGTACGACACGCTGCTGAATGAGTTCAGTGAGGAAGAGATTGTCGCCGTTCTGGCACATGAGATAGGGCACTACAGGAAAAAGCATGTTGTTGTGTCGCTTGCTGCCTCGGTATTTCTGACAGGGGTGATGCTATTCCTTTTTTCACTTATCGTCGACAATCCCGTACTCTCCGAAGCTCTTGGTGCAAAGCAGCCCGGCTTTCACCTTGGACTCATTGTCTTCGGGATACTTTACAGTCCTCTTTCCCTTCTTATCGGGCTGATCACCAATTATGTTTCGAGGAAAAATGAGTTCTCGGCCGACCGGTTTGTAAAGGAGAATTACATTCCTTCCAGGCTTGCCGACGCTTTGAAAAAGCTCTCAGTCAAAAACCTGTCGAACATGATGCCTCACCGGCTGTATGTCTTCTTTCACTATTCACACCCGCCCCTGCTCGACAGGCTGGCAAAACTGGAGTGAGAAGCATTCCTCGGTCATTCTGCTTCCGAATGCGTTTTTCATTTGCCTTTAATCCTTTTTAATTATATTTGCGGCGGAAATCG
Source organism: Candidatus Sulfobium mesophilum (assembly GCA_900302705.1). GTDB lineage: Bacteria > Nitrospirota > Thermodesulfovibrionia > Thermodesulfovibrionales > UBA6898 > Sulfobium > Sulfobium mesophilum. Next base: position 53 of record OUUY01000025.1, on the reverse strand, counting down.
CCTCCTTAGCTCAGCTGGTAGAGCAGCTCATTCGTAATGAGCAGGTCGTGGGT
>OUUY01000147.1 GCA_900302705.1 Candidatus Sulfobium mesophilum | reverse complement strand
GCAGTCGCCGCGACTCCGGAAAAGATCGCCCTCAGTATCATAGAAAAGTTCTGGCCGGGCCCCCTTACCATCCTCTTTGCCGCAAAGGCAGGACTGCCGAAGCTCATAACGGGTGGGACCGGTAAGGTTGCGCTGAGAGTGCCGGGGAAGTCTTTTGCGCTTTATGTGGCAAGGACTGCCGGAACTCCTGTTACAGCAACAAGCGCCAATATTTCTGGAGAGGCGCCCGCCCGCTCGGCTGATGAAGTGATAAGGTATTTTGGCGAAGACGTCGACATAGTTATAGACAGCGGTCCCGCGCCAGGCGAAAAACCTTCAACGATCATCGACATGTCCGGTGGGACCATAAGACTCGTAAGAGAAGGCGTAATTCCATATGATGAAATTTTGAAGGCGGCACGGAATCGATAAGCTGGTCCTTCTATAGCGTAGGCGCAATAAGATTGTCCGTCAAAAGCTATAGCCGTCCTGTCCTTTGATATTCCTGCACATATAGCCTGAGCGCACGCAGGGTGAGCCAGTCCAGGGATACATCGTTGTCAGCTGAGATTTTCACAAGGGTTTCAATCACGTCCCTTTCGATCGTCGGTTTCACCGGTTTATCTGCCCGCATCTGTTCTGAACTATCCTCTCCCTCCCCCGGGAAGCGTTTGCTATACTCCTCCCTAAGAATACCCATCAGCCCCGTTACATCGCCTTGGCGGGCCGCTGCGGTCACCCCCGGAGGCACTTCGGGCTGCGACGCATGCTCTGCTTCGGCCGAGGGCGTGGACGCCTCCGGAGAATCTTTCGTATCCATAACCGGCGCCATCCCGGTCATGCCCATCATCATCGATACCAGTTTCCTGGCATAGTCGTTGTCAGGGACCTCTTTTTTTAGAAAGTCCTCCAACCTGCCTTCCGCAGCAGCATGCGCTATCTCATCGGCCATAAGCTGCTGCCCTTCCCTCTCCTCATAACGCCCTTTCCTGCCGAAGGCAGGCTCGGGCAGCGGCCTTTCTTTTTCAGACATAGCCTTCACCTCTCGTTTCTTAACTATAGCATAGTCCCTGTTCATAATGAGCAGGTTCCGGATGAATCGCCCTGATCAGGGCAAAATCGAATATCTCTCCTTCAGACATCTCCCTTGTGATATAGCCGAGCCTTCTTAAGGCCTTTACGAACTCCATCGTCGAAGCGACATATTCAGCGGTAATCATGGAACAGTACTTGGGTGACACCTTAAGCGTATCGAGGACAAACTCCTCATCGACAAAACCGACATATCCTGAGATGAGTCTCGCAGCCTCGGGAGCGTTGGATCTCAGAAAAGATGAGGCCTCTTCGTGCAATATCAGAAATTTTTCAGCCGTTTCTTTCTCACTTACAAGAAAATCCCTTGCCGCCAAAATACCATAACTGGGGTTGTAAGGCCACAACTGAGAAGGAGGATAGAGGATCTTTCCTCCGGCATAGCGATTGACTGAAACGGCAAGCGCAGGAGTGCCGACCGCCGCAGCCACCTTGTCCTTGACAACGGCCTCAAGCAATATGTCGGACCACGCAAAATTTGCGACCTCTATATCTTTCTCAAGTCCGGACTTTTCGAGATATTCCCTGAGGATGACGTCGTGGATGGAGCCGTTTCCGGGCACGCCGATGCTCATTCCTGTAAACTGACGAAGTATTTCACCTAAGTCGGGGACTTCCGGTGAGCCACGGTAATGGTTCTTTGCGCTCAGGACAGTTCCTTCAATGTGTCCACCGGCGATGCAGACGATGTCAACGCCCTTGTCTATCCCGATGATTGCAGGCGGAAGTCCGATATAAGCAAGGTCGAGTTCCCCCTTTTCAAATGCCTTTACTATGGCAGGCCCTGTGCCGAAAAGTCTCCATTCGACAGGTACGCCGAGTTCCCCGGCAGTTTCCTCCCTTGCCATGAGAACCAGAGCTGTGTGGTAAAAGGTGGAGAGATGTCCTATCCTGATTTTTTCCAAGACGACTTCATCCCCTGAAATCCGGGGGAAAGACCTAGCCCGCGGCTTTCTTCATCTTTCCGAACGTGGTCAGAAGGAAGTCGTATTTATGTTTGAGGTCCACGATAGACCTCAGAAGAACGGCGTAAAGAGGGTTCAACTTAAGGTAAGGCTTGAGGGCGTTCGCCATTGTCACAAGGTGCATCTCGCAGTCCTCAACAAAACTGCACGAGCGGTCCTGAAGCGATTCGTCATAGGTATAGAAGATCTCGAGAAAAATATCCGTAATCAGACAAAACTCATTCAGGATCGTCTGGGAAATCGCCTCGTCCTGGCCTATCCTTTTTTTCCTGAGTCTACGCATGAACTCTACATGCTCCGACTGGATATTCTTCAGTTGTTTTATTATGACCTTCAGGTCTTCCGGTTCCCTGTTAAACAGGTTCTTATAGACATAAGTCCGCGAAACCTTTTTCCAATGCTTCAAGTGGTTCTTTTTCCATTCCGCCATGCCGGCCCAGAAGGCCACCAGCGGCCGGTCGAAGTCTTCCCTCTTCGAAAAAAGGGTATAAGTCTCGTAGGCCAATTCATCAAGACGTCTTCCCATGTCCATGATTTCTTTAATTTCTTTCATAATTTTCTTTCCCGGCTTATTGAAACGGAATAAAGAGATAAGTATTGAGTAAGTTTACCACATCAGAAAATAAAAGCATATAAAAATTTTTGCAAAAGACATTCAGTCAAAGCAGAATAAACCACAAAAATGTCGCAAAATACAAAATTGTTTGACAAGCATTTTTGTAAATCCTTTAAAAATGAAGGGATGCAGACTGGCATATTATTGGCTAATAATAAAGGAAAGGCGGCGAGGGTGACACTAAAAGACACAATACAGGAGATAGAGAGAGAGGAAATTGTCAAGGCCCTTAAGGAATGTGACTGGGTAATGGCGAGGGCCGCGAGAAAACTGGGCATAACGGAAAGGATAATAGTTTATAAGATCAATAAGTATGGCATAAGAAAGAAGGAGGTAAGATGGATCGAGGACAATCTTGAAGGGAAAGACCTGTAAAACTGGAAGAAGAAATATTTATATAGTGTGCGACGTTACAAAAGGAGGAGAAACAAAATGAGAAAATTGATGATTGTCTTCGTGATCCTGGGGGTATTGGTGTCGGCCGGTTTGCTGTTCGCAGAAGAAAAGGCGCAGCCGGCCCCTGCTCCGGCAACAGCTGCTCAGGAGTTGCCTGCCCAGCCTGCGGCCGCACCTGCGCCTGCCGCGCCGGCCAGGATCGATACAGGCGATACAGCATGGATGATAGTGGCAACGGCCCTTGTGATGCTCATGTCTATTCCGGGGCTGGCGCTTTTTTACGGAGGTCTGTCAAAGCGCAAGGATTCTCTGAATACTATGGCCATGACCTTCGTGACTTTTTGCATCGTCAGCCTGTTATGGGTGCTTTACGGCTATTCATTTTCTTTTGGAAATGATATCGGCGGGCTAATAGGCGGGGCCGGGAAGCTTTTCCTGAAGGGGGTGGGGTCAAACAGCATATCAGATCTGGCCAAGACAATACCGGAGTTCATCTACATCTCTTACCAGTTGACGTTTGCGGCAATAACCGTGGCCCTGGCAAGCGGGGCATACATAGAACGGATGAAGTTTTCCGCCTGGGTCCTCTTCACAGTTCTTTGGATGACCCTGGTTTATCTGCCGGTGGCGCACTGGGTATGGGGCGGCGGTTTTCTGGCAAAGCTCGGAGCCCTCGACTTTGCAGGGGGTACAGTTGTTCATGTTAATGCAGGCGTCGCTGCCCTTGTGGGAGCATTAATCCTGGGAAGAAGAAGAGAAAAGGCGCTAATGCCGGGCAACCTGACCCTCGTCGTGACTGGCGCCGGACTTTTATGGTTCGGATGGTTCGGCTTTAACGCCGGCTCGGCTGTCGCGGCAAACGGGACGGCAGGGGCCGCATTCATAAATACAAATACAGCCGCAGCCGTCGCCGCCTTATCATGGATGGTGGTCGAATGGCTGCATTCAAAGAAGCCCACTGTTCTCGGCCTTGCCTCTGGCGCTGTTGGGGGACTGGTTGCCATAACTCCAGCCGCCGGGTATGTAAATATATGCGGCTCCATTTTCATAGGGATAGCAGCAGGCGTAATACCCTTCTTTGCGGTGGCCTCACTGAAGCCTAAGCTCGGGTATGACGACACGCTTGATGCATTCGGCATCCACGGGATCGGCGGCACATTGGGCGCCATTTTGACAGGAGTCTTTGCCGACCCTGCAATCAATGAGACCGGGAAAGGACTTCTTTATGGAAATTGGGGGCAGCTTTTGACACAGTTGCTCGCAGTGGGTGTCACCCTGCTTTACAGCGGCATTATGACATTTGTGATCTTCATGATCATCAAGGTTCTCGTAGGGTTAAGAGTGGATTCTGAAGATGAAGTCATAGGTCTCGATGAAAGCCAGCATGGCGAGAAGGCTTATAATTTGTAAGAACTCCCCGCCCAAAAGGGCGGGGCGCTGTGCTCTCCGGTCTTATACGACCTTGCGGTAAAGACCGGAGGTGCCGTCTCTTTTCAGGGCACCGCCCTCCCGAAAGGTCATAGTCACTTCCTTATCGGAATTAAACTTAATTATCCACTTCATGGGAGTGAGATTATTCGGCTGAGTGACAACAAGATCCAACTTGTCGCCGTCAACCTTGTAATTACCGCTCATTGTGAGCGGCGCCTGGTTCATGTCCCAGATCATAACCCCCTTGAACGTTCCATCGTGGAGAAACTCGATGGTCTCTCTCCCGCTGACATCCTGCCATTTTCCCTCAATAGCCTGCTTCTTTGAAGAACAGGCAGATGCCAAAAAAACTAGTGTCGAGCAAAACAACAGGATTGTGATAATTCGTTTCATAGATATCTCCTTATGACTCCTTGACATAATAGCGCAATATATAATAATAAAATCCGTCACCTGAAGCAACTTATCAGCGCCAAAGTTCCAGCCTCCCCAAAAGAACTACTTTTTTGATATTCTAGCAGCCTTTTCGACATTTCCGCAGAAATGCCTTAATCTGAGCGGCATGCAGCTTGCTATTCTTTCTGTTAGTTCCGGACTAAATGTCCCAGGAGGTCCGATAATAAACAATTGTCGTATCTTGCGGTATGATTTATAAAAGGAGCGCTTATGCTGGATATGAAATGCTTACAACATGAATTTATATTCGTCCCATTACTGGTTTTGATCACCGTTATTTCTTCGTGCGCTCCTGCTGGACATCAGCACCGGGCAGAATCACCATCAACCGCGCTTCCGGACGTGTTACACGAATCAAAAGGGAATGATGCTAAAGGAACTGCAGAATCATCTTCGCAATCAACGGACGATTCAACGGCCTGTCTAAGCTGCCATGATTACAGGGAAAACCATCATCCCACTGATTTTGTCCCTGCCGATGCGTCTAAGTTCCCTTTCCCTCTTTACGATGGCCGCGTCAGATGCCTGACCTGCCACAACGAAAACCATATGGGAAGTCCTTTCATGCTCAGGGGAGGCCCTTATACCGACCGGAGGGAGATATGCTTCCAATGCCACTATGAGGAGGAATACAGGTATATTTATCCTCATATTATGCTTGACGATAAGGAGAAGTTCTTGGAGGTGAACGGAAGGCCGGTGTGTCTCGTATGTCATTTGAAGACGCCAGACCCAACGGTAGACCGAACGAAGGATGTTGTATTCAGGGCAGATGTCGCCTTTCTCTGCTTGCGTTGTCACTCTCTCATGGCTAAGGCGATTCTTAACCGGCACGTCCTTTTAAAACCCTCGTTGGAGATGCTCACATATTTGGAACAGAATGAACAGAAACTAAGTGTGACCATACCCCTCGTACCCAGGGATCGTATTACGTGTTCAACGTGTCACAACCCTCACCAGATAGGGGTCATCATCTATGAACCTTCTGCCAAAGGAGCCGACGCTCCGGACAGGCTTCGTGTTGCTGAGCCCGCCCTTTGTGTTGTCTGTCATGTAATGTGATAGTGTTCGGAGGACCTTTTCGCTATGAGAAATAATAGGAGGAGAAAGATGATGAATAACAAAGTCGACAAAATACTTGTGCTTGCGCTATTGGTTGTCTCAGGCTGTATGGCCACACGATTTTCTAACGTCTGGAAGGATGAGTCCGTTCGAAAAGGGCCTATCAAGAACGTTCTAGTGATCGCACTTCTTCCAAGTCCGGAAAGAAGCAGGATGGTTGAGGACGAAATGGCAAAACAACTGAAGTCCCGCGGAGTAACCAGTGTACTGAGTTACGTGGAATTCGCGGGGAAACTGCCCGCCAGAGAGGAGGTATTGTCAAGGCTCGGCAAGTTCGGCGTAGACTCGGTTCTTGTGTCGAAATTTGCGGGAAAAGAGACTAAAAGTTATCAGGACTATCCTGATGACTATAAGGCAGTCCTGAAGCAATGGGACGAATCAGGCATGGGGGTATCGCATGCGCTGGCAGTACCGGCTGGCGAACGCCAGACTTATGCCCTCATGAGTACCAGTTTGTACGACGCGGAAACACAGAAAATTATATGGTCTGCCCTGACAGAGACCTGGGTTGTCGGCATGGATAGCCGCCTCACCAGTTCTTTTGTCAGCACTGTGCTCGATAGATTGGCCGAGGACAAATTTATCAGGTAACAGATTGACAGCATTACAATCGTTTCAATGTATAAATAGTTTGAAGCGGGCGATTGTCTTGCATGCTAAAGAGCGGCTTTTACCCGCCGACGATTTTCATGCATGTCATGTAAAGATATATAATACGATTTCATATCATAACAAACTCACATATTAGAGGGTTCTACAATCGCCTCCCAGTGCCCGGCTATTACACTAGCATTTCTGGTAATTGCCGTAGTTGCCATTTATAATAAAGAGGTACATATTGTTTTAAGTCGTGGAAATGACCATTGAATAGAGTTTTGTCCATATTTGGCACCCGCTTTGAGGCGAAGATGGCGTCAGTCAATGATCGTCTGACGGCAAGGGAATATTATGTCGCCGTGGCTCTCACACTGCTGACTGTGTCCCTGCACACTGTTTTCCTTATTAATGCAGGCGGGTTTTGGCGAGACGAAGCAAACAGCATCGCAATCGCTCTCAAGCCAAGCATGACGGACATATGGATGGCCCTAAAAGTCGACTCTCATCCTGTATTACATATTCTCCTTTTAAGGGCCTGGGCCGCCGTCTTCGGTCCAGGTGATTTTTCTTTACGCTTTTTAGGGTTCTCCATTGGCCTCGGGATAATTGCGTCGCTTTGGTCTAAGACGCTTGGATTCGGAAACAGACCACCCCTCCTATCACTTCTCCTTGTAGGGATAAGCCCTGTCATGGTGCGCTCACTCGACACGGCCCGAGCTTACGGCATTGCGGCACTTTCAGTGATTGTTGCATTTACGGTCATATGGCGTACAGTCAGGAAACCAACCCCAGCCCACGTGATTGTCTCAACTCTGATGCTGACACTTTGTGTTCAGGCCCTCTACCAATCCGCTGTAGTTGTTCTTGCAATTGGCATCGCAGCGCTGTTAGTCGGACTTCTGCGAGGGGGTCTCAGGCGGGCATCGTTACTAGCGATTCCGTTTTGTCTGTCGGCCATTTCTCTCCTGCCGTATGCGGGACACGTGAGAGAGGCCAGAAACTGGTGGCCTTTGGCAAGAAATCCTTTAGGTTCAAAACTCCTGCAGCCCTTCATTGAGGCCATCAGTTCCCCGACTGCATGGTCCATGTTGTTATGGATTGCGGTTGTGATTCTCGCGATTATTGGTAGTGTCCACGGTTTTGCACAGATTAGATTCGGAGAGGAAGAGCAGAAAAAAACAGAGTGGCACTTTCTTCTCTATTGCGGAATAACCTTCGCAGCAACAATAATTTGCGTTCTGATCTTTTTCATCTATATGGTTGGCCCTATTACGTTTCAGGTCTGGTACTATGCACTTCCCCTAGTATTGGCTGCCGTGTCAGCTGAACCACTGATTGATCATGTGATCAAGAAGCGTCTCAGAGGATTGTACGTAATTGTGATTGCCACTAGCGCCATTATCGCCTTCATACCTGCCGCCCGAAACTTGACCATGCGTATGACATCTATAGATATTGCAGCCGCATTCATAGAAAAAAAAGCAGGGCCGAATGATCTTGTAATCGTAGTCCCATGGTATTATGGAGTTTCCTTAAGCCGCTATTATCATGGCCGTGCCCCCTGGCAGACTTTCCCTGCTTTAGAGGATACATCTATACATAGGTATGATCTCCTGAAAGAAAAAATGAAACAACCGCAGACCATTACAGAAGACCTCAAGAAGATTTCATCGACACTACAGAGTGGGGGAATTATCTGGGTTGTGGGCCGCATTAACCCTAAAGGCAGAGATCGCTTTGTCACTTCGCTACCTCCCCCTCCTCTTCCCACAACAGGATGGAGCAGCGCGCCATATACCGATAACTGGGGCAATCATCTGATGAGCGTCCTGTTTTCCCGAACGCATGAGTACGCTTTGGTGCCGCTTCACGCAAATCAGCAGATTAATCCTCTGGAAACTGCACAGATCGCTGCTTTCAGAGGTTGGATACCGTGACGAAAATGCATTTCCCCTTCGAGGAGTCGGATATTGAGAGCACCTCGTGTCCCATCTGCTGCTCAGAAGACGAGTCGATGCTTCATGCATTCTATCCGTTTAAGGTAGTCCGATGCAAAAATTGTGGTCTCATTTTTCTCAATCCCCGATTAAAAGCAGGCATCGCAAAGAGAATCTATGAAGATGGGTCGTATTATTCGCAAGGTCGGGGTGCAGGGTATGAAGAATATCTCCTTCAGGAAAAGGCGTTGCGGATTACGTTCAGAAGATTTCTTGGAGAAATGAAAAAGCAGGGAATGGCGTCCGGCAGCAGGCTTCTTGAAGTCGGAAGCGGTTTGGGTTATTTCCTCGATGAGGCTAGAGGGTTTTTCCCGGAGCGGAC
>OUUY01000024.1 GCA_900302705.1 Candidatus Sulfobium mesophilum | reverse complement strand
ACCTGCTCCGCGACACAATATCCATATTTCCTCTACCGAAAGAATTGAGGCTTATCGATTAAACTCTCATATGGAAAATGTGAGGGCTTCATGATGAAGTCGAGAAAAAAGTTTACAAGTGTTGAAAAAGCGACTCTCGACTATTGCGCCTAAACATCTCACAGGAATTTTCATCCAGAAGCTTACTCAAAAAGCATTGCGTTAACAGATTATCTACCCCTGTCCTTGTCCCCTCCACCGCGCTGGAGCATCCTTTCTACCGAGGGCTTCAGTCTTATCTTGATGACTACTTTATCGTCTTTCAACCAGTAATCCGTTAAAAGCACGTCCTGATCGCCGTACGCGAGGGGTTCATAGAGAGGTCTTACCTCATATCCAAGGATCTCGCCGTTAGGGCCGATGATACCATACGTCTGAACTTGCAGGAATGACGTATTGCAATTCACGAATTCCTCTGCCACTTTGAGTGCCTCCTTTGCCGGCACTCCCTTAATCTTAAATTTGAAATCAGCGGCATAAGGTTCGAAGTCGTATTTGTCGCCCCTTTTATCGAGGAATGCGATTGTTTCAAGATCGTTATTGAAATTGCAGCCGAACAAAATGACTCTATAGGTTCCGGCGTCTTCGGAATACCGCGCCTCTTGTGTATTGAGACGCATTCCGGAAGTGCAGGAGACGACTAATGATGCAACAAGCAGAAAAGCAGCAAGACAAACTATTTGCGTACTCTTTATTCTTTTCACGTCAACCTCCTCCCCTTCGCTATCAAAAGGCAATTCCATATATATGTTTATATTATCACCGTCCACGCAGGAATTGTGTTCACGCTGACATACGTATGAGTAGAACAACCCCAAAAATAAAAGAGAATATTCCAATGTAGACGAGTGCCGTGCCGACCCATCTGGTGAGATCATAATTTGAATCATCCGAGTTATATGTCTTTCTGGAATTGATTGCGATTTCTCTTATTGCAAGAGCGGCTTGCGCTAATATGACTGCAAATGGGGCTGAAATAATAAGGCTTAAAGCTACGTAGCGAGTGAATGCTCTGTCAACAATAATGCCGATTTGATTTGTGTCCATATTCCCTCCGCTTGTTTAAAAGCCAGCTTGCTTTCTGTCTATCACCAACTGAACTCCGCACAATTATATCATGTCTAGCAGCGAGGACTACAGGAAGAAGCCAAAATATTTGTCGGACTCTCTCACAAGCCCTCTTCCCCAGCATAATATGGGCGAAGCTTATCGGGCAGCTAAGCTAATCCGAAAGACTCTCAGTCCTCGTGATGTCTTCCTGTACTAAGCGCCGCGCCAAGAATGAACCTGATGAATAATATGGGTTAAAACAGAATATGCAAGAACGAAACAGACCAAGGGCAAAAAAGATAGCAAAAACTATCGTTAAACAGGAATTTGTGAGGGATACAGCCAAGCCGGCAGAAGTTCTTTCGGTTACATACTCCACACTGTCCGCGGATGCGCTGACCAGGCAAGTACTGTCCAGATACGCCCTTGATACTCCCGTTCAATGCGAATATCTGTACAGAGGACTGAACGACAACTATCTGGTCAAAGATTCACGGACAAAATACGTCTTAAGGGTATACCGCCATAACTGGAGGGATCTCCGGGATATCGAGGCGGAAACTGAACTTATACAGTATTTACAATCAGAAGGCGTCGGGGTTTCCTTCCCTGTGCCGGACAGGGAAGGGACCGTGATCAGGGAAATCGGCGCGCCCGAGGGGGTTCGGTATGCAGTGCTCTTCTCCTATGCGGAAGGGCGTTCGCCCCTTCCGAGAATTACCCTGGAACAGAGCCGTGCGGCCGGGAGGGAACTGTCTAAGATGCATCGGGTCACAATAAGTAAATAAGATTCCCCAAATTAGGCCAACAATTAATCCTTCGGTTACGGAGTTAGCAGCTTTGCGACGAAATCGCCAGACAATTTCAAAATACAGAAATGGGGGAACGGAAGCTATCACAAGAGCTACGCCTAACATTAACCCAACGTAAAGAAAGAACTCTAAATCCATGCAGACTCACTGCGAATTGATGCTCCACATAGTTCTACACTCACTTTTGTGTCTCCCCGTTTCTGGAAGTATTACGCATCATTATAACAGCCCAAGAGAGTGAGTGGTACAGGAAGCACTAAAAAATCTTTGAAGATGAGAGGCCCCAGGAAGATCCCAGGGCCTTTGTTCTGTTTCTCCAGTGTGCACTAATTGTGCAGTTGGTATCTGAAAAGATAGGTAAAGATAGAATGCCTCACCTCTCCCTTGAAACCCTAAAGGCAAATATTTATAAGGATGTGCACGGATATGAAAAAGTGAGGCGGTCCCCTCAGTATAACTACGAACCCGCAGGTCGGGGGTTCGACTCCCTCAGGGCGCGCCAGTTTTTTAAGGTTCAGATACAAGCAGTGAAAAGAGGGGTTGCAGGTTCTTAAACAGGACGTGCACCCCCCTTTTTGTGCAGTAATTGTGGCGTTGATTTTTCGTTGAGGGTAATGACGAAGATTTCGGCTATCTTTTACAATCTATAGCCTTGAAGAACTCGTTACCACCGCCCAGATGGACAGCAGAAGCGCCGTGCATATGCTACCGATACCTAAGATAAGTATTGGTTCTCCCATTTCATCCTCCCCCAGGATCCTTTCCTATCTACAGGACCCTCGATAAAAATGTCTCATTTTCATCGTTCTGAGTCGTGATAATACGATGGCCATCTATATAGGACGAATCTTATCCTGTTTAAATTCATTTGTCAAGCAAAAAATTTGCAAAAAATTTGAGATCATTTACCAGGATAAAGGCCAAAGGTGGCGAAGTTTGATTTGAAAGTCGCTACAGCCACCTTGACATAATGTCTTCATTTGATAGCATGAAATCATATTTTGATTAAAGGAGGCTGATATGATGGGTAAACCGTAACTGTTATGCGTACTTCGATGCAGGTTCTTACAGTAGGCGGGTTTTATACAGTTGAAGAAAATAAAATGGACAAGAGGAGGCTTTAACAGCATGGCAGAAAGAGCACCGGCAAAGAAAAACAAGAGCGAAAAATCCCGGAGAAAACCAGCTGAGTTGTCTAAAGAGTTTCTTGCCACGATCAAGGAATGGCAGCGTCTTGAGGATGAAACTATCAGGTTTTCGGAAGAGCTTTTGAAAAAGACGAGTAACCGTCTCATAAAAATGACGATGGAGATGATCAAGAGCGACTCGCAGAAACATAAAGCGATGCAGCAGATGCTGATAGACAGCATTACAAAAGAGCCATTTGTTCTTAGCCCGGACGACCTCAATGCGCTGGGGTCAGGACTGAACAAGCATATCACAGCTGAGGCCAAGTCGCTTCAATTAGCGGAAGAGGCGCTCGAAAACAGCGAGCTATTTGTAACTCGTTATGTGCTTTCCTATCTTATTGCGGACGAGCACAAGCATCACAACCTGCTATCGCGGCTAGAGGACCTCAAGAGGGCAACAGTTTTCGTCACTTAGTTTCCGGCATTTGTTTCCGGCAGACGGGATATTTTTTTCGACCCGCTCTGCCGGTTCTTTTTTGCCATGGCGAGAGGCAAGACTGCATTGAGCGGTTCCCGTAATGTTCGCTATATCGCGGGCCGCGTTTCTCCGCTCACTGATTTCAGGGCTTCACTGTAAAAATGCGCGGCATATTCCTTAGTCATCCTTCTGGCGCTGAATACAGGGGCAGTGCTTTTTATGGCCTCCTTCATGACCCTGACCCAATCATGCGGTACTCCGTAATCGTCGGTGCGGTAGTATATTGGAACCACCTGTGTCTCAAGAATATCGTAGAGCGATTGAGCGTCCAGGAAGTCGCCGTTATCCCCCTCGTGGCTGTCGACTGCCCAGCCGTTTTTGCCGTTAAACCCTTCAGACCACCACCCGTCAAGGATACTCAGGTGCGGAACGCCGTTTAAGGATGCCTTCATCCCGCTTGTGCCGCATGCCTCAAGCGGAGGGAGCGGGTTGTTGAGCCATACGTCCACGCCGTGCACGAGGTACTGTGCCAATTGCTCGTCATAGTCCTCGACAAAGGCGATCCGGCCTCCAAAGTAAGGGTCTTTCGAGGCATTAAAGACCTTCTGAAGCATCTGTCTTCCCGGCTCGTCCGCAGGGTGCGCCTTACCGGCGAAGATTATCTGTACAGGGTTCCACCTGTTTGTGAGTATCTTTCTAAGTCTTTCGGCGTCATGAAATATCAAGGCGGCCCTTTTATAAGTCGTGAATCTTCGCGCAAAACCTATGGTAAGCACATTGGGGTCCAGCAATACCCCCGACGCCAGAATCACCCTCGGTTCAGGCGCTTCGAGCCACCGCTGCCTCGCCCTGTTCATTATTTGCAGGATGAGCTTCATCTTGTGCCAGTAATGGTTATTCCAGAGTTCCCTGTCCGGAATGTCATCAACGAGATTCCAGATATCGGGGTTATCGTGATCGGCAAGCCAGTAAGGACCGAGATATCTGTTGTAGAGGAGTTCGGTCCTCGGTTCTATCCATGTAGGGACGTGCACCCCGTTTGTGATGTGAGCGATAGGAACACTCTCCTCTGACAGGTCGGGCCAAAGTGGCTGCCACATCTTTTTTGCGACCTCAGAGTGTTTCTTACTTACCGCATTGTGATAAGCGGATGCCTTCAGGGCAAAGGCTGTCATGTTGAACCCCGCATTGGGGAATTTGGGATCTACCCCGAGATTAAAGAATGCGTCGCAGCAGATTCCGAGTGACGGCCAGTAGGAGGTAAAGTATTTTTCGATGAGTTCGAAGGGAAAGACGTCATGGCCGGCAGGGACAGGTGTATGGGTCGTGAATATGGTAGTGGCGCGAACTTTTTCAAAGGCCTCTTCAAAGCTCAGGCCGGTGCCGACTTTTTCCCTTATCCTCTCCAGCACAGCAAAGGCCGGATGGCCCTCGTTAAGATGAAGTACAGAATGTTTTATCCCCAGGGTGGAGAGGACCTCGGCCCCTCCGATGCCAAGAACGATTTCCTGCCTCAGCCTTTGCTCATATCCGCCGACATAAAGATGCGACGTGATATTTCTGTTCCAAGGGTCATTCGCATCGATGTCGGTGTCCATGAGATACAGGGTGACCTTTCCAACCTGGACCTTCCATACCTCTACGTAAATGGGAGGCTCAATAAAAGGGACCTTCACTGTCAGACGGTTGCCATCTGAGTCGAGTATGCGGGTAATAGGCGCGTTCTCTCTGTCGATCCTTTCGCTTTCAGCGGATTGCCAGCCATCCGGAGATATCTTCTGCCTGAGGTACCCTTCGGGGTACATAAACCCCATAGCTACGATTGGCACCCCCAGGTCACTGCATTCCTTGAGGAAGTCGCCTGACAGGAACCCGAGACCTCCTGCATAAAAGGGCAGCGAATGATGGAGTCCGTATTCGGCCGAAAAATATGCGATAGGGAGTAACCTTGCGTCCGCTATCCTGGAGGAAAACCAGTCGCCCGAAGGGCTCATATCCGATCTGAACCTGGCCATTACAGCATCGTAGTGCCTGAGAAATTTAGGGTCTTTCGCGGCTGTCTCGAAAGTCTCCCTGCTGACGTCGTTTAGCATCTTTACAGGATTATGGACACTTAGCTTCCAGGCGGCGCGACTGAGCATCTTAAACAGCATCCGCGCTTCGGGATGCCAGCTCCACCAAAGGTTGTATGCGAGTTCCTTAAGCCCTGATATCCTCTGCGGTATATCAGGGAATGCATCATTAAAGTTGTCCATGATATAAGTGCCTCCGCGGGCGGAACATTTGTCCCGTTCGGTCGTTATATGACCACACCTATCTCATAGCACAAAAAAAAGCGCTGCGCAATGAAACAGCTGCATGGGCAGTGGGTCAGTTTACAATAAAGAAAGTTATATGCTTGTCATTCCCCGACTTGATCGAGGAATGCGATTCTCTTCTTCAGGACGAATTATTCAGGAGTACCGTGAAAAAAAACTGGATTCCCTGGTCAAGCCAGGGAATGACGGATTTTGTGACGCTCGTGCAGTTAATTGCGACACAGCTCTCCAAGCCGGAGTATCACGGTATTTGAGAATATAGCAATTGACCCTACGCCGCAGGATAACTTTAACGAACCGCGGCGCTGACGGTTCGCTGCTACTGCTCTTTAAGACGATCCTGTTTTGTCTCAAACAGGGCATACCGGGAATCGCTTGTCACGAGTGTATATCCGGAGTCCAGCAGAGGCCCGGCGTCTTTTGTCCTGGAAATAGCCACGGCATGTACATATTTTCCCGCAAGGGAAGTGAGCTCTTCTTTAGTATTGGCACCTATTAGTCTTCTTTCAGAATAAAAGGCGATGCTGGGATTGTTTATCCCGAACACGATGATCTTTTCGTCCTGCCTGAGCCTCTCCTTTGCGTAGACGCTATATTTGTAAAGGGTACCCTGCAGATAGTCGCTTGCGGCAGGAAGCCCTCCCATCACCAATGCAGAAAAAAAGAAGATCATGAAGACAGCTATAGGGTAATAAAGGTTGCGTCTTGAAAAAGCGCAGTACAGGCAGAGCGCGCCGCCTAGAAAAGCCGCAGAGGCTGCCACCAGGGGCCATCCTGCATCGGCAACGCCGATTTTCGGCAGATATTTCCGGGACACAAAGATAAGAGCTATTGCAATTGCCAATGACAACATCCCCATAGAAGCGAATGAATATCTTCTCCATTTCTCATTTCTCTCGGACATCCCGACCCCGATCAGAACCAAAGCCGGGGGCAGGGCGGGCAGCATATAATTTGGAAGTTTTGTCGTTGATAAAGAGAAGAAAAGGAATACTAATACCAACCAGATCAATGCGAAAAGATGAAGCGGGTCCTTTTTTTTCAAGGCGCTGCTGATACCCGCGGGCAGGAAGGATATCCAGGGGAACAACCCTACTACAATGACAATCAGGTAATAATAGATCGGTCCTTTGTGCCCGGATATGACGTCAGTAAATCTCCTGAAGTGATGCTTCACAAAGAACTGCTCGATAAACTCCCGCCCGTTTATTATGACCTCTGCAAGATACCAGGGCGCGGCGACCGCTGTAAAGAGCAGAATACCTTTAAGGGAAAAAACCCTTCTTATACTGCGCAGTCCTCCGGTAACAGCTGAATATACGATAGCTATCCCGAAAGGGAAAATGATCCCGATCAGTCCTTTGGTTAGAAAGGCCAGTGCAGAAAACAGGTAAAAGCCGTAAAGGTACACAGGGCTGCGGGCGGTACCCTCTGCGGTTGTCATATAGAAAGAAAAAAGCGAAAGAGAGATGGTCAGGGTAAGGGTCATGTCAGTAACAGCCGCTCTGGAGTAAACAAGGTAGTACACAGAGAGCGCTCCGGACAGGGCTGCGTAATGTGCAGCCTCCCAGCCGCTGAAACGCTTTGTAAGGAGGAAGATAAAATAAATCATCAGTATGGCGGCTAATGCTGAGGGAAATCTAGCGCCGAACTCGTTAATACCGAAAACCCTGTAAGACGCGGCCATCAGCCAGTAGAAGAGAATCGGTTTGTCATAACGGTTTACTCCGTTATATGTAGGTGTGATCCAGTCATTGCTGACTACCATCTCCCTGGTTGCCTCAGAAAAAACAGCCTCGTCGACATCAAAAAGTTTCGGAGTCCCGAGTCTGAAAAGCGACAGGAACATGGCTGCTGCAATTATTATGGGAAGCAAGGATCTGTTCATTATTTTGTTTCGTAAAAAAAGCTAAATTATTATACGCAACCCCGGTTTTTATAGATACATGTTGAGGTTAAGAGATTTTGATGCCGTGAGGGGAAAGAGTATGAGCCGGGACCTGCGGGTGGCAGGTCCCGGCAAACCAAAGAGCAACCTACTTCTTCTTTTTCTTCATTTCTTTTGTTTCTTTCGGCGCTTCCTTCTTTTGTGCCTTTTCCGCCGGCCAGTGGTTCAGGTCGTGAGCGATATTATGACATTCGCCGCACTTCGGATACTTGGCCATCATGCTGGCCGGGTGCGGGGCGCCATGACAGTCGGCACATTGAGGGATCATCTTGTGCTTTTCCTTATGACAGAATGCACAGGAAAAGATTTTATGTTTGGCATTACTTGAAGAAAGCAGATCGAATGCCTTCTTATGGCATGCGCCGCAACTCTTCGAAGGGATATCGTCCGCATACGTGACGACCTTCGGCATGTGGGGCTTGTGGCATGCCTTGCAGTCTGCGTTAACCATTGTTGTCGCATGAGGCTTGTGGCACTGCAGGCACTCTGGAATCTTGCGGTGCATACTGTGGCAGGTGGAGCATCCCAGGGCAGAATGTTTGCTCTTGTTTTCCTTCAGCTGCGCATTCTGCTGCGTGTGGCAGCTCAGGCAAGGTTCCGTCAGGTTCGACGCGAAAGTGATCTTAAGAGGGGTATGAGGGTTCTTGTGACAACCCAGACAACCCTTTATTTCGAAGTGGGGCTTGCCCATGTGGCACTGACTGCACTCCGGGATATTGTTTTTTGAGGCAGGCCTGTGGCCGCTGTGACAGTCCCTACAGCCTACATTCTTGTGTTTGCCGCCATCAGCCGCGATGGCCGCAGGCGGACCCGCATGACATTTGACGCAATCATCATTTGTCAGCGAGGGTGCTGTCTTGGCAGGCGCCTCAGCCGCTACAGAAACCAGGGGAAGCAACAAGAGCGATAAGCCCAGGGCCATGAGCAAGACAACCAAAAGACTACTTCTTTGTACTCTCTCCATTTTTCCTCCTTTTGGAAATTTTTTATTGCGCCTCTTCGCCCTAATATCATGTGGTACGTTGTCTAATAGATGACTTTGATTTATTCCCGGAAAAGCTAGGCCATTATGCCATATTTCAGTTCTTCAGTCAATGGCCGAATTGCCTTTGTGTCAACGCAAAATGGAAATGTTTTGTAAGCAAATTTGCAGTGCTCTGCCTAAACAAAGTGTTCAATGCGGGGATATAGGTAAGTCAGGATGCGTTTCGTCTGAGTTCATCTACCGCCGCAGCGATAATCCCGGCTGCGGCGACTATTTCTTCTTCGGTATTGTCCTTGCCTACACTCAGCCGCACTGAAGATAGCGCATCTTCATCGGAAAGACCCATGTTTTTAAGAACAGGCGAAGGGACCTGCTCTCCTGAGTGACATGCCGAACCGGTCGATATGGCAACCTTGTCCTTAATCTTTTCGACCAGTCCGTTCGAGGATATTCCAGGGATATTGAGGTTCGCAGTATTGGGAAGTCTGAGGGTTTTATGACCGTTAAGAGTTACTCCCGGGATAAGACGGCTAAGATTGTCGATGAGAAGGTCCCTGAGTCTCATAGTATGGGAAACCCGCAGCTTGATGTCTCTTTTTCCTATCTGGCTTGCCTTGCCGAGACCTGTGATTCCTGCAACGTTTTCGGTGCCCGGTCTCAATCCTTTTTCATGTCCAGCCCCGAAGAGGAGCGGAAGCAGGTGAGAACCGGTCTTTACATAGAGAGCACCCACCCCCTTGGGGCCGTAAAATTTGTGTGCGGCAACGGTCATGAAATCTACGGGAAAGGCGGCTAGACTGAATTGCATCTTCCCCACAGACTGCGCAGCGTCAGTATGAAATGCGGCTCCATGTGCCTTTGCGACTGCACCTATTTCTTCTATCGGCTGGATAACGCCGGTCTCATTGTTAGCGTGCATGACAGATATAAGGAAAGTATCCTTTCTCAGAGACCGCTTTATCTCCCCTACGTCTACTATCCCATCGCGGTCGACACCGGCGTAAGTGACGTCGAAGCCCATTTTTTCAATGTGCCGGCAGGCGTTAAGAACTGAAGGATGTTCAATCGAGGAAGTTATGACATGACCTTTTTTATAAAACAGGGCGCTACCGATAATCGCCAGATTGTTGGATTCAGTGCCCCCTGAAGTAAAATAAACTTCATCAGCGCCGCACCCCAGAAAGTCGGCAACCTCCTTTCGTGCAGCCTCCACCGCTTCCCTTGCTTTTCTGCCTGCAAGATGGCTGCTTGATGGGTTCCCAAAGTCGCGTTTGAGCGAGGAGAAGACAGCATCCGACACCTCAGGGTCAACAGGTGTCGTGGCATTATTGTCGATATATATCATCCACGATAATTATATCACGATAATATCCTGATTGTATTTTTGATTGCCAATTGTGATATGAAAAAACAGGTCGACTTAAGAAGAGCTTATGATATGTCCCGATGAATCACGTTTACCACGAGTTTTTCTCCGATAAGTCTCGCGATCTCCTCGACAATAGCCGGTGAGCGGTGGTTTCCGCCTGTGCATCCGATTGCGATTGAGAGATAGGACTTCCCTTCCCGCCGATAGCGCGGAAGTAAGAATTTGAGCAGGTCCATGGTTTTCTTCATAAAAGCCCTGGCATCAGGGTTGTTCATTACATATTCTGCGGTGAGCTTATCGGTTCCGTTACGGTCTTTCAAGGCAGGGACAAAGAAAGGATTGGGCAGAAATCTCACGTCAAAGAGCAAGTCGATGTTTTCGGGTACTCCGTATTTGAACCCAAAAGAGGTAAGGGTTACGACAAGGTCTTTTGTCCTTGCGCCTGAGCCGTAGATGGAAGATATGAAGTCCCTTAACTGATGAGGTGAGTAGGACGAGGTGTCTATCACACGGTCGGCATTTTGTTTGAAAGGCTCCAGGCGCTGTCTTTCTGACTGAATCGCGGCTTCAAGATCTCCTCCAAGGGGATGCGGTCTCCGGGTCTCTTTGAATCTTCTTATGAGTACCTGCGTGTCCGCCTCGAGAAATAATACTTCCAGACGATATCTCTCCTTAAGGGTGCTGATAACTCTGTCGACGTTGGCTGAGAAAAATTCCATCTCGCGGATATCGATACCTATCGCAATGTCCCTTTCTGCGGCATTGCGCGAAAGTCGCGACACCAGCGAGTCTATGAGAGAGAGAGGCAGGTTGTCGACACAGAAGAAATTCAGGTCTTCGACCGCGCGCAAAGCTACAGTCTTACCTGAGCCGGAAAGACCCGATATAATGACGACCCGAAGCGGGGATTTCTTCTTCCCGCTGGCAAATTGCGGTGATTTGACTTGAGATTTCTTCACAGGGGCCCTGTAAGGCTCACCGGGAAGACGTGGACGCCGAACCATCTAAGTCCTCTATATTCGGCAGCCCCACGCTAATCCCTTATTTTACAGGTTCGATCAGACCGAAATTTCCGTCGCGTCTTCTGTAAATTACGTTTATGTCCTCACTTATGTCATTTATGAAGACAAAGAAATCCTTGTCGAGGAGCTCCATCTGCATGGAAGCCTCATCAGGGCTCATCGGCTTCAGTTCAAACCGTTTGTTTTTGATAATCGTGCCCGTTTCAGCCTTGACCGGTTTCTCCGCGACCCCGGCAGTCTTGGCGCCGCCTTTTCTGCGGGCAACGAGTTTCTCCTTGTATTTCTTAATCTGTCTTTCGAGTTTTTCGACGACCTCGTCTATGGAGGAATATATTTCTGCTGTTACTCCTTCGGCCTGTATGAGGACCCCGTTTGCTCTCAGAAGAACTTCTGCCTTATGTCTGTATTTCTTTTCTATACTTAGTGTTACGACAGCCTCTGATATATCGGAAAGATAGCGCCCGAATTTGCCCACTTTCTCTTCTGCATAGGTCCTAAGCGCCGGCGTGATTTCCAGGTGCCTTCCGTTAACTATAATGTTCATAGACTCCTCCTTTTTTATGACTGCAATCGATCAGCGCTTTCGCTGACTTTGTGAAGGGATCTTTAACTCTTCCCTGTACTTCGCGATCGTCCTCCTTGCAATATTGATGTTCTGACTTTTAAATATGTCCACGATGCTCATGTCACTGAGCGGTTTCGAGGAATCCTCCTCAGCTATTATCTTCTTTACCATCTGCTTTACTGTTGTTGCCGATATTTCTCCTGAATCGCTGGGAATTGCGTTGCTGAAGAAAAACCGGAAACCGTATATCCCGCGCGGACATGAAAGATACTTGTTTGAGGTGACCCTGCTTATAGTACTCTCATGCAGGCCCAGTTCCGAAGCAATGTCCTTAAGGTTCAGAGGCTTGAGAAAATTCACCCCCTTGTCAAAGAAGTCTCTCTGAAAATTCAGTATGCACTCGGTTACGCGGTAAATCGTTTTATTCCTCTGATCGAGGCTCTTCATCAGCCAGATAGCTGAACGGAGTTTGTCTTCCAGAAACTGCCGATCCTCTTTAGGGATTGCGTTCTTCTGGCTTAAGAGCCGCTGATAATATGAACTTATTCTCAGCCTGGGCAGCCCTTCATCGTTGAGGACTATCTGGTAGCCGTTGTCTGTTTTTATGATGTAAACGTCAGGAGTGATGTAGTTGACCGCAGAGGACGAAAAGTTGCTGCCCGGTTTCGGGTCAAGGCCCTCGATGATTTTGACAGCAGCCATGATGTCGTCAATGGGCACATTGTAAAGCTTGGCAAGCTGCGGATATTTCCGTTTGCCCAGCATGTCAAGGTTTTTTGCGACCAGGGTTTCAACAAGAGTCCCTTCAAGTCGCAGTGTCTTCAGCTGCAGCTGAAGACATTCCTTTATATCTCTTGCCGCTATCCCCGGAGGGTCGAAGCTCTGGACAAGTCTCACAGCGCGCTCGGCAGTCTCAGTGTCTGTATTGGCGACCTCCGCAATCTCCTCATTCGTCATCTTCAGGTAACCGTTTTCGTCGATGTTGCCTATTATGATCTCTCCTACGGTCCTGACGTTTTCCTCCTCCCTTGAAAGGCGAAGCTGCCAGATAAGATGGTCGAAGAGGTCTGCAGACGTGCTCAGAAAATATTCGAAAGAGGGCTGCGTGACATTGTCGGGAGTGAAGTAGCCGAGGTCTCTTCCGTCATAACTCCTCTCATCGAAATAGTCCTCTGCAGAGGAGAATGCCATAAGTTTTTCAAGGGGTATTTCAGAGTCGTCGCGTTGTGCGGACTCATCCGGCTCGGAAGATTCCCTCTCTTCCTTTGTCATCTCCTCTTTTGACGAAACCTCAGTGAGCTCTTCCAGGAAAGGGTTCTCTACCAGTTCCTGTGTAAGAGTCTGGGACAGCTCCAGCTGAGGCATCTGCAGAAGCTTTATCGCCATCTGAAGCTGGGGCGTCAGCACCAGTTTCTGCTGAAGTTTTAGTTCAAGACGACTTTCGAGCGCCATCTATAGCCTGAACTCCTCGCCCAAATATACTTCTTTCACCTTCGGGTCTGCGATGAGTTTTTCCGGCGAGCCTTCGTTGAGGATCTCGCCGTTATTAATGATATAGGCCCTGTCGGTTATCGAAAGGGTATCTCTGACATTATGGTCGGTAATTATTATCCCCAGCCCTTTGGATTTCAGATATACCATCATCTTCTTAAGGTCGATTATAGCAAGAGGATCTATCCCGGCAAAAGGCTCGTCAAAAAGTATAAAGATAGGTTTTGTCGCCAGTGTCCGCGCTATCTCGGTTCGTCTCCGTTCCCCTCCGGACAGCTTGTACCCTTCCCTTTGGGAGAACTCCTCCAGATTGAATTCCTTCAGAAGGCGCAAGACCTCGGCATCAATCTCGGAAGTTGAAAGTCCTTTGATTTCAAGTACTGCCCTGAGGTTGTCTTCGACCGTAAGTTTTCTGAAGATTGAGGGTTCCTGGGGGAGGTAACTTATTCCCATCAAGGCCCTTTTATACATCGGCAGCCCGCTTATGTCCGTCTGGTCAAGATAAATACTGCCGCTTTCGGGCCTGGTAAGCCCGAGGATGCTGTAAAACGTGGTCGTCTTCCCTGCACCGTTTGGTCCAAGGAGTCCCACTATTTCTCCTGTTGTCGCATTGAGACATATGTCCCTGATCACCACTTTTTTGCTATAGGTTTTCGAGAGACCTTTAACACTGAGAATATGCATCATTTGTCTTTCTTGTTTTTCAGGAATACCTTGCTTTTTTCGACGTAAGAGCGGTCCTGGGAGATATAATATGTCATTACGGCGCCAGTGACCACATTTTCGCCGTCCTCCGCACGGGGTTCGCCGGTGAAAATCACTTTATCTTCATCAGCGTAGTATGTCGCTGCCTGGGAGGTGATGAGGCGACCGCCCTTAAGGAGCCTGACATTGCCCGTGGACTCGATCTTTGTCACTTCCCCGCTGCCTTCACTGTAAAAAACCAGCATCTTGTCGGCATGGATAGTGGTGTCTGTTGTCTTGGCGACGACCTTTCCTTCAAACAAAGCGGTGTGGGCCTTATTATCCGAGGTAAGGGTCTCCGAGGTTATATTTATCGGCCCCTTTACCTGCATCTTCTGCTCTTCAGCTGATAAAACGGCTGAATTAAGCAGAATAAATAAAATGCTAATTATAGAAAATTGCTTTAACATCTTTCCGTATTCTCACTGTTTGGGCGTTGTTGTCAGCGTCCATGCCTGTACCTTCGACCCTGAACTTCCTGGCCTCCAGCCTTACCCGGCCGTCGGTCTTCAGCATCCCGCCGGCATTGTAGAATTTTACGTCCTCTGTGGTTATGGAGTAACTGTCTGCCTTGGCCACTACCTTGCCGTCGACGACAAGATTGCGGGCGTTCATATCATAAAGCCCCTTATCGGCATATACAGTGATGCCCTTATTCTCAATTTTCATTTCTATTCCGGATAGATACGCCTTATCCCCCTCGTCAGCTATGTCTGCTCTCCCCGCCGTGAGTATCCAGTCTACTACTCCGTTTTGTCTGTGAAGCAGACGCAAGCCTTCTATATACGACGGTCCTTTTCTGAGGCCGCCCGTTTGAGGTCCCTTTTCACTTTTCATCATATAAATCAGCAGGGAAAACAGAACTATTGAAAGGACAACGAGAACGCTTTTTTTCATTCTGAAAGAAGTTTATCATATGCCGTGTTTATTAGTAAAGCCTAAAAGCAAATTGGATGCCAGTCTAAAGAACTACAGCTTTTTCAGGGGCTTGCAGCAAAGAAACTTTGATACAATGCTCTTACCGCATTGCCTTAAAAAGGGCGGTTCTCATAATGTCCACGGGAGGAGACACAGACGTCCAGAGTTCAAAGGCCAGCACGCCCTGCCAGAGAAGCATGCCAAGGCCGTCCATGGTACGACAGCCTTTTTGCGCGGCCAGGTCAAGAAGTGAGGTTCTTTTATATATGAGGTCGCAAACAGTCTGCGTTGGCGACAGCGCTGATATATCAACCGGGGAGGGGTCGCCTTTCTTAAGCCCCAGAGGAGTCGCATTGATGATGATATCGAATCCTGCCGGATCATCTATCTGCGTAAGAGCCATAACGTTTTTTCTTATATTGGATAGATCAGATACCAGTTTGTGGAGTTTATTGCGATCTATGTCATGAATGGCAAGGCTTGCGGCCTTTTCGCTGATGTAGTACCCTACGGCCCGTGAAGCGCCTCCGGCACCAACCACCAGGACTTTATTCCCTGCCACCGGAATACCATTTTCTTCGAGAGAACGCATGAACCCGCGTCCGTCCGTATTATACCCTGTCAGCCTTCCCTCGCGGTTTACCACCGTATTGACGGCTCCTATAAAGCAAGCCTCCTCATTGACATCGTTGAGAAAGGAGATTACAGCCTCTTTATGCGGCACTGTAACGTTAACACCCGCCATCGAAAGGGCCCTGATGGAGTCGACTGCCTTTCCGAGGGAATTCGGATGGACTAGGAAAGGCAGGTAGCAGTAATCCAGCCCGAGGTGTTCGAAAGCCGCGTTATGCATCGCAGGAGAAAGGGTATGCTCAACCGGGTATCCGAAGAGTCCTGTAATCCTTGTCTTGCCTGTTATGTTCATCTTCCTCTCCTATCCAAGTAAATGTAATATAAACTGACTGAGGCATTCCAGGTTTCATAAGGTCGACCTTAGTAGTGTAATAAAAAATGGAAAAAATTTGCTGTAAGGGTCAGGCTGACGATCAGGTTAACGCTTGGTATTACAGCCAGAAAGTACAGATGGGGGATATCAAAGAATCACTAGAGCGTTCCGATCGCGTCAATGAAACCCTGGGGCGTTGCCTCTGTCCTGATGGTCTTAAGGCCGGTTGCCTCCTCCACATCCTTTAGCGACACGTTATCAAGAAATATGTCCTCGTCCTCCTTAAGGGCGACATCAGGGACGAGCAGCACCCTGTAGGAGTCTGTATTGTCATGAAGGTTCTTGATTATGTCTCTTCCGGTAAGCAGTCCGGCGACAGTCACAGCATTGCCGAAAAAGTTGTTCTCTACAGGGAGGACATCAACATGGATGTCTTCCTTTTCTGAAAGGCGATCGATGAATTTTTTCAGAAAAGGATAAAATGAAGTACCTGTGAAAGTGATAATTTTTTGCCCTTCCTGGGATATTGTTTTTGCCATGCGGATCTTTTTTGACTGACTCAGAAACAAGGGCACCATACCTACGCCGTTTTCAATCTGAGGCAGTGATCCGTAATCCTTCAGGTTTGGAAAGTTGATGCCGGCCTTTATGTACATCTCATCGGAGCAATAGACGATGGGGTCGCCGTGTTTTTTCTGGAACCTCTTCTGAAAGGGAGCGACTATTTCTATGGCCCGAAGGGCGTCTTCTTTTGTCACCGGATTAAGTTGCTGCTTCCTGTGCATCGTGAGTCCGACCGGGACGACAGCCACAGATGATACATACGGATAAAATTTATACAAGTCCTTTATCGTATTCTGCAATTCTATGCCGTCGTTGAAGCCCGGGCATAATACTATCTGCGTATGCATCCGTATCTTCTTGTCAGAAAAGAATTTCAGCTCTTTCATGATGTCAGAGGCCCTCGGGTTTCCGATCATCTTATTGCGAAGGGACTTGTTCGTTGTATGGACGGAGATGTAAATAGGGCTAAGCCTCTGATCAACGATCCTTTTTCGGTCGCATGAATCGATATTGGAGAGGGTCATGTAGTTCCCGTAGAGAAAAGAAAGCCGGTAATCCTCATCCTTTATGTAGAGGGGCTTTCTCAGTCCCTTTGGCAGCTGTTTTACGAAACAGAAAACGCAGTTATTTTTGCATGTTTTCACCTTGAAAGGCTTAATAGTAATCCCGGGGTCCGTCCCCTCATCGGTCTTTATCTGCACCCTGTGTTTTATGCCGTTGCGACTGAATTCGACAAGAAGTCGCGCAGCGCTTCTGAAGAACATGAAATCGATGGCATCACGAAGGGAATGTGAATTTACCGAAAGGAGGATGTCGTCAGGCTGCAGTCCCGCCTTCTCCGCAGGACTGTCCGGAAGGACACTTTCTATTTCTATCCCGTTTCTAGGGCGCATTCGTTATTTTGAATCCCTTATAGATGTACTGAAGCCCGGAGATGATCGTGACTCCTGCTGTCAGCATCAGGAAGGGCCCCGGCAGTGGGGGGAGGGAGGAGACATTTATCCTCAAGAGAATGTATGCCAGTACAATGAGTTGCATCGCAATGGCGACCTTGCCTGTTAAAACGGGTTCAATCCTGGAAGTGTGAGTGATCATATAAAGCAGAAACCACCCAATCACCACGATGATGTCCCTGCTTATTACCGCGATCGCAAGCCATTTAGGTATCCAGCCATATACCGCAAACAGGACGAAAGACGATACCAGAAGGAACTTGTCTGCGAGGGGGTCTAGAAAGGTCCCCAGAGCAGTCTTCTGGTTGGTAATGCGGGCCGCTAGGCCGTCGAACATATCGGTCAGCGCAGCCGCAATAAAGAGGTACAGGGCGTATCTGTACTTTTGATACAGTATCGTAGTAATAAGTACCGGAATAATGACTATTCTTGAAATAGTTAATGTGTTTGGTACATTGAGTACGCGCAACTAATTCCCCCCCAGAACCTGCAATGTATATTACGGTATGTTAAAAGGCGCCCGGTCAAATGCCAATTTTAAGAGAAGTCTATTATAACATCCATTTTTTATTTTTCCACTCAGATAGGACCGCAGCATCTCTGCATGACAATATTCTACCTTGAAGCCAAAAGCCGCCGCCTGTTTAAGCGACTCCTCGAAATATTCTTCCGCACGGGCCTTCCTGCCCTCGAGCATCGCAACCTCTCCCATGCCGAGCCTGCAGTAGATAAGCCCTCTCGGGTCCTTTGTTTTTTGGAAAAGACTGCGGGCGGCCTTGAAATAGTGTCTGGCCTTTTCAAAATCTCCCAGCATCTTGTGCGTAGTCCCGATGCTCCAGAGGGTATAGGAGTAGCTCACCCTGTCGCCGATTTTTTGGTAAAGAGTTGAAGCGCGGCCGAAACTTGCCAACGCCTTTTTATATTTGCCCAGCATCCTGTAGGCGTTTCCGGTTCCGCAGTGGGAATAAGCGGTCCCGAAAACGTCCCTCAGTGCGGAAAACATCCTGTTGGCCTCCATGTAATACTCAAGAGATTCTGAAAACAGGCCGGCGATGCGGTGGGCGCCGCCAAGACCACAGAGGCAGTATCCCTCTGACGGTTTGAGCTTTAACAACCTGAACATCCGTAGCGCTTCCTTATAGGTGCCTATAGATTCACGTATATCTCCCCGGATGCGCAACGTTCCGGCAATGGCCCAAAGAGTGAAGGCCACTGCCTGTATGTCATCATTTTTCTTGTAAAGAACCAGGGCCTTCTTTAAGGTGGAAAGGGCGTTTTTCCAGTCCCCTTTTCCCCGAAGAGCCAGACCTATATTCATCCGCGCGTCAGCAACTGCCACCTTATCGCCAAGCTCTGCTCCCAGGTTGGCTGCTTCGCCATAAGACCTGACCGCAAGATCGTAGCTGCCGATCATCCTGTGCACATCACCTATTGCAAGCCTGCATTCGAGTGCTCCCTGCCGGTCATCTACGGACAGATATCCGGCCAGGGCCTTTTTGAAAAGAACAAGAGACTCCGGGTAATGGCTCTTTTGTCTCAGCGACTCCGCTTTTTCAAAGTGCCGCTCAATTTCCGAGCATTCCATTAAGTTTCTCCATGGTGGCGGCATAATCGGCTGATTTGAAGAAGGCGGACCCCATTACGAGTATATCCGCTCCTGCTGAAGCAATCTCCATGGCGTTTTCCGGTTTTACACCGCCGTCTACTTCAATGAGAGCGGGTGATCCCGCTTCCGAGATCTTTTTCCGGAGGAGTTTCAGTTTCCGAATCGTATTAGGAATAAATTCCTGTCCGCCGAAGCCGGGGTTGACCGACATAACAAGGACTATATCGACGTCGCCCAGGATGTCATCAAGGCTCCAGATGGGCGTGGCCGGGTTTATGGAAACCCCTGCCTTAATCCCGCCTTCCTTTACAGCCTGCACGGTCCTGTGAAGATGGGCGGTTGCTTCGAGATGGACAGTGAGGATGTCTGCTCCGGCCGAAATGAAGTCCTTCAGGTACTTATCGGGGTCTGAAATCATCAAATGCACATCCAGCGGGAGTCTCGTGACTTTTCGTATCGCATCGACAACCAAGGGCCCTATCGTTATGTTCGGCACGAAATGTCCGTCCATGACATCGACGTGAATTAGATGCGCGCCGGCATTTTCCGCGGCCTTTATCTCCTCCCCCAGTCTTGCGAAGTCGGCCGAGAGTATGGATGGAGCTATCTTGATCATTGGGCGTTCCCTTCCTTTGTTTCGAGATAAACCTTGTCTCCGGCCTTAATAAGTGTACCGGGCTTCGGCCTCTGTGCCCTGACAAAGTCCCCTATCCCTTTTATCTCAAGAGTAAGACCGATTTTGCCGGCTGTTTCCTTTACTTCTTCGATACTCTTGTTGAGGAAGTCGGGGCAGTAATACGTTACCTCATGAGGACCAAGACTGACAAGCACGGTAATCGGACCACTAAGCTTTTCATCAGGCTCAGGGCTCTGAGCCACCACCTTGCCCTTCTCGACCGAATCGGAATGGACGTTCATTATCTTCCCTATCCTCAGTCCCTTCTGTATCAGAAGCCCCTCAGCGTCGCCGAGCGTCTCATTAACCAGCACAGGAAGGGAGTAGACCTTAGGCCCCTTGCTGATAACCACCTTGATAGCCCTCTTTTCCTTCACTTTATTGCCGGCGGGCACGTCTTGTCTTAGTATCTTCCCCGCAGCCACGTTCGGATCAAAGTCCTCGCCTTCTATTTTCAGGTAGAGGCCTGCCTTATTCAGCGCCTCGTTTGCCTCAACAAGCGACATGGCCGTAAGCGCCGGCACATCCACGGTCCTGCTAAAACTCAGCAACTTGAATGTGATGTAACCAAAGGTCAGCCCCAGAAGCACAAAGGCCGCAAAGAACAGAGGGACCCTGATAAAATTGCTTATCTTCTTTTGCAAAGCGCCACCCCGAAAAAACCGTCCATATTGTGCAGGTGCGGATATGTCCTTAAGAAGCCTTCATGCACGAAACTTCTTAAAAACGGTGCCTCAGCATCTATAATACGGAATTCCTGCGAGGTCTTCAAGAATTCGTTTACGACCTGCTCCCCTTCCTCAGGTTCGATTGAACAGACTGAGTAGACCAGCCTGCCGTCTTCTTTTAGTAACCGTGACACCGCACGCAGGAGGTGTATCTGCTTTGTCCTGTATTCATCGAGGTCTTTCGCCTTTCTCTTGTATTTTATGTCAGGATTCCTCCTTATGACCCCGGTGGCAGAGCAGGGCGCATCAAGAAGTATCCTGTCGAAAGGCCCTGCGTTTTGGAGTGACCCAATGTCGTCGTTGATTATCAGAACCGACCTTATCCCGAGACTGCCGATATTGTCACGAAGCATGGGTATTCTTTTGTCATCTTTCTCAACAGCAGTAATCTCCCCTGTGTCGCGCATCAGTTGGGCCAGATGAGTCGCCTTGCCGCCTGGTGCAGCGCAGGCATCAAGCACCTTCTCATGGGGCTTCGGGTCAAGAAGATATGATATCAGTTGAGATGCCTCGTCCTGCACCGCGAAGAGGCCGCGGGCAAAGTCCAGTTCATTATGACTTCGGATCTGCCTGAGAGTGATGCCGTCAGGAGAGAATTCGGTCGGCACTGACTCAACCTCATGGGCGGCAAGGAGGGTCAGCAAATCCTGCCGGGTTGTTCTTAAGGTGTTTGTCCTTATTGTCAACTGGGGGATTTTATTATCGGCTTGGGCGAGCTGAAGCGACCCGTCCTCTCCGAACCGGCGTATCCATCTCTTGATGAGCCATTTGGGATGAGAGGTATTTATAGCTATGCTGGATATTGGGTCTTCAAGCGAAAAAGGGGGCTCAAATCGTTTTTTTTGCCTCAGTATGTTTCTCAGGACAGCATTGACCAAAGACGGCTTTCCGTGTCCTGCGGAGGATTTTTCTATCTCGACAGCTTCACTGACGACAGCCCAGTCAGGGACTCTCATATAATAAAACTGGTACAAAGCTGCCCTGAGGTTGTTCTGAGTGAAGGTGCCTACCTTAGCCGGGTTCTTAAGAAAATGACTCAGAACCCAGTCGAGAGTATCCCTGAACCTGAGTACTCCATAAACGATCTCCATCACGAAGGACCTGTCCCGTCTGTCGAGGTGCTGCGAGAGCTTCTCCAGGATATGCTTCGGTCTGCTGTCTTCCAAAAAAATCTCGATAAGGGCCCTTACGGCCAATGAGCGGGTATCTGACACGGAAGGACTACAAAGACTCCTGCTTTTTAGCTGAGGTTATCTCCACGCCGCTGTCTTTATGTTCAGAAAAGATAACATATGAGTAAAATAATGCCACTCTTTCCGCGAAAATGCAACGAAACTCTAACCCGGAATCCATCATAAAAAAATATATTTGAGGGAGGCATATCCGGACCGCTGCCAAGATAATCATGATTGTACAGCAGACGGAAAAAGTCCTGTTTAATCGACCGGCGCCGGATAAATGTTCTATAATTAAACATGGCAGTGCGAGAGATCAGGAAATACCCTGACAAGGTTTTGAAGCAGAAGGCATCGCCGGTCGCCACTATCAATCAGGACCTGCAGGATCTCATAGACGACATGATCGAGACTATGTATGCAGCGCCCGGAGTGGGGCTTGCAGCCCCGCAGGTAGGGGTGTCAAAGAGGCTGGCGGTTATTGATATAAGCGCCAAAGGCGCTGAAATTCCTTTGCTTGTCCTTATAAACCCTGTCATCCTCTTAAAAGAGGGGTCCATAGAATTCGAAGAGGGATGTCTCAGCCTTCCCGAATATACTGCAAAAATTGAACGGGCCGAGAAGGTTATCGTCAGGGCTATGGACCGAAAGGGCAGGGAGACTGAGATGGAGGCTGAGGGGCTCCTTGCAATCGCCATGCAGCATGAAATAGACCATCTGGACGGCGTCCTCCTCATTGACAGGATCAGCCCGATAAAAAGGGAATTCTTCAAAAAACGCCATCAAAAGAAGATCAAATCAGGTAAATAAAGTCTTGCGTATCATCTTCTTCGGCACCCCAGATTTCGCTGTTCCATCCCTAAGGGCGCTTCTTGACTCCGGAGATGAAGTTGTTGTCGTCGTTACGCAGCCTGACAGGGCAAAGGGGCGCGGCCGGCGCCTGGCCCAGCCTCCCGTGAAAGAACTGGCAATGTCCAGGGGCATACCCGTCATGCAGCCTGCGGGCATAAGGACGGCATCCTTCTATGAGGAGTTGTCCCTGCTCAGGCCTGAGGCAATCGTGGTCGTCGCCTATGGAAAGATTTTGCCTTCCGCAATCCTAAAGCTTCCACCTCTTGGCTGCATAAATGTCCATGCCTCTTTGCTGCCTTCTTACCGTGGAGCGGCGCCCATACAGTGGGCTATTATAAAAGGAGAGGAAAAGACAGGGGTCACTACGATGCTGATGGACGAAGGGCTTGATACCGGAGACGTGCTTCTTCAGGAGGAAACCTGGATAAGTGATGAAGACAATGCCAAGACGCTCAGCAAGAGACTTTCCGAACTGGGCGCTTATTTGTTGGCTAAGACACTGGACGGTCTGAGGAAAGGCTCCCTGAAACCGAGGCCGCAGACCGGCAATCCGAGTTTCGCTCCGCCTCTTAAGAAGGAAGACGGCAGAATAGACTGGTCGTTGCCGGCAAGCAGAATATCTGGTCTTATCCGAGGGACTTATCCCTGGCCCGGCGCTTTTTGCTATTTAAATGGCGACCGGATTGTAGTTGTGAAGGCGGGCGTGCATGACAGCGAAGAAGAGGGACCGCCCGGCAGGATAGAGAGGATAGGCCCCGAAGATGTTCTTGTTTCGACAGGCAGAGGGATTTTGTCTATTATTGAAGTGAAACCGGAAGGAAAAAATTCCATGCCGGCGCTGTCTTTTATGCATGGCCGAAGGCTTAATGAGGGGGCTTTCTTCGATGTTCTATAACGCGCTCAGGGGACTGGTCCTGAAGGTTCTTTATCCTTTTCTGATGTTTCTGGGAGCCTTCTTCAAGAAGAGAAAAGAGGGCTTTCAGCGGTTTGTGATTTCTCTTAACAACAGGCTTATCCGCAAACAGAAGTTCAGGACCAGAAAGATACTTCTGCTTCTGCCTCATTGCCTGCAGATAGACAAATGCACGATAAGACTTACACATAATATCTATAATTGCGAGCGATGTGGAAGATGCGAGATCAGAGACCTGATAGGTATTGCGGATGAAAACGGCCTTGATCTCTTTGTGGCGACAGGAGGTACTTTGGCCAGGAAAATAGTGCTTGAGTCAAGACCTGAGGCCATCGTCGCGGTAGCATGCGAACGCGACCTCTCAAGCGGCATCGTTGATACTTTCCCTATGCCAGTCATGGGCATCTCAAACGAACGGCCGTTTGGTCCGTGCTTCAATACACGTGTCGACCTCGAAAAGGTGAAAGAGGCGATAAGGTTCTTTAGCGGCAACTAAGCCACCAAATCAGCTGTCCGGCAATTTTAAGATTATCTTTATGACACTGTTCCTGAAATTGTGGACATCACCCCAAGATATTAAAATTATTAAGTTTTTTCTGATCTTGTCAGCTTTCTTGACTTACGACTGGGGCCGTGATAATTTAAATCATAAGGTTTAAATTGGTTGCTGATTGTTGTGAGTGAAAGTGCAACAACCAGCGGGGGCGTGAAGAAAAGATGAGAACGCTCAAGCTGTTATTGATTATAGTATTGGCTGTCATGTGCGCAAGCGGGATGGCATTTGCTGCAGGTGGCTTTTACGGCGGCAGCTCTTCTGGCGGAGGAGGCGGCCATTCAGGCGTAGGCGTGGGTCAGCCGGGTGGAGGCCAATCTGGCGGCTTCCACGGTGGCGGAGGCCATGATGGTGGTCATCATGGCGGTGGTCATGACGGAGGCCACCATGGCGGTTCGAATTTTGGCGTATGGTTCGGACCGTACTGGGGTTGGGATCCGTGGTATTACCCTTATTACTATCCGTATTATTATCCATATTACTACCCGTACTACTATTCATACTCCCCATATACGTATGGGTCTTCGGTTAGCGAGCCTCAAGAATACATAGAACGGTCAGGGGGCGAGTCTGAGGCCAGGCCTTCGGGTGTCTGGTACTACTGCCCAAAATCCAAGGCCTACTACCCTTACGTAAGGCAATGCCCGGGTGGTTGGCAGACGGTGCCGGCTGAACCGCCGCCCGAATCAGGGAGGTAACGTCATGCGTCGCGTACTGATGATGTGTTTATTTGCTGTTATGATAATGTCGTTGGGAGCGTGTGCCACTATGCCAACTGGCCCAAGTGTCATGTCTCTGCCGGGCCAAGGTAAGAGTTTCGATGAATTTCGCGCTGACGACGCTGTATGTCGGCAGTTTGCGTATGAGCAGGTAGGCGGGATGACCGGTCAACAGGCTGCTCAGAGTTCTGCGGTTTCGAGCGCTGTGGTTGGGACGGCCATAGGTGCTGCGGCAGGCGCGGCCATTGGTAGCGCATCAGGTAATGTGGGGGCAGGAGCGGCGATTGGTGCCGGAAGCGGTTTGCTTTTCGGAAGCGCAGTGGGCAGCAGTTATGCGTCAGGCTCTTATTATGAGAATCAACGGCGTTATGATCATGCTTATCTGCAATGCATGTACATGAAAGGAAATCAGATACCTGGCTACCGCCGGTCGAGTTCAGCACCGGCAGGGCGGTCGTATTCTCCCCCGCCTCCACCAGACTATCCTGCGCCTCCACCTTCATCCGACCGATATTAATAAAGCCGATCTGCCTGAGGGCTTGCCTGACGTGAGGGCCGTGTTATTTATCGAAAGATATAGTATCACTTCAAGGACCTGGCTAACCCTCCCGGCAGATCGATGATTTCTGTCATACTGCGAGTACTATATATTCCGGCTGTTCGT
This sequence comes from Candidatus Sulfobium mesophilum, assembly GCA_900302705.1. GTDB lineage: Bacteria > Nitrospirota > Thermodesulfovibrionia > Thermodesulfovibrionales > UBA6898 > Sulfobium > Sulfobium mesophilum. Next base: position 22,842 of record OUUY01000024.1, on the reverse strand, counting down.
CATAAAAAATCATGCGTAGAATGAAGAAAATAATCTGTGCTCTGATCTTGAACCTTGTTATTACGGAAGCTTTTCTTGCGGGTGCTCCAAGGGCTGAAGCTGCCTTGGGAGAAACTGCTGGGTCAATAGAAGCTGATCAAAAAGCCTTATCGACCCAGCGCCATAGCGCGTCGGTTCACAGTGGCTACACTGTCCATGAAATTGATACAGGCTCAACTCTAGTAAGAGAATATATCTCGCCGTCGGGGATTGTATTTGCTGTCGCATGGAACGGGCTTACGCACCCTGATCTTACGCAGCTATTAGGATCTTATGCCGGTGAATATCAGGAGGCCCTTAAGCGCACCGCCCCTAAACACGGGCGGAGACGGCTTCAGGTCAGGACAAACCGGATAGTTGTAGAGAAGTGGGGGCATATGAGAAATCTTCAGGGCAGGGCCTATGTACCGGAATTGATTCCCGCCGGAGTTAATATTGATAAAATCAAGTAGAGCATTACTTTTTCCTCTTTTCCTCATTATCGTATTTGGCGCGCCTGGCAAAGCGGCGGCAAGTATATCGGTGCCAAGCGGTCAAAATATTTTTCCCTCGTATGGCCCGATGGTGTCGCCAATCATAAACTCAGACCCTTCGAAGGCCATGCCTATAGGCATTGGGGCAGCGGCCATTGGAGGAGAGACGGTTGCCCTGCAAATAGGCATCGGACAATTTTCAGCCCCAGTGGATATATACTTCGCACTGACTGCGCCGGCCATAGACCCAGTCAATATGTATGTCCTGACACCGTCAGGCTTTAAGACAATCGCCCAAGCAGGCCTCGTGCCATGGCTGCTTAGCTCATCGGGTGGCATATCTATCCTCTGCTCCAGGACATTCCGGTGTCAATACTACCATCCGGAACATATACCTTCTACATTGCGGTTACTCCCGCAGGCAGTCTCAGTAGTTACTACATATGGGAAACAACGTTCAAAGTGGGGGATAACGTAATTCCTATTTCCGTAAACGGTCCGCTTTGCGCTAGCGGTTCCTATCCCAACAAACCTTGTGTCAGCGTTAAGGTCTGTACGCCTAATACTGACACATGCCGGGTTTCGATGATATTCTTCTTAATACCGGAAGCGTCGGGTTAAGGATCTTTAGAAAACCTCTGGATGTCGCCCTTGCTCCGGTGTCGGTAAGTGCCGGCGTCCTGGCCGAGTGCCTTCAGTTTGCAGACGGTTCGGCGAACTGGGGTTTTGTTGCAATCGCCGACGTTATCCTTGGAAATGAGCCTGCAGTGCAGATTCCGGTACAGGTTATTGATGCGGATTTCGGTACACTGCCCGGTGCCTGTGTCGGTGCGGAGCAGAGTCCGCAGGAAGCCGGATTTAACGGGATCTTAGGTTTGGGTCTTTTCAATGAAGATTGTGGTTCAACCTGCGCAAGCCTTGCCAACAATGGCATGTATTACGCATGCAGCGGATCAGGTTGTACGGCCACGGCAGTTGCATTGGCGAAGCAGAGAAAAAACCCGATTGCTTTACTTCCACAGGACAATAATGGCCTCATGATTGACCTGCCGGCGATAGTTTCAGACGGCTTTCCTTCAGTCGGAGGTTATATTGTCCCGGGCATTGGCACTCAATCAAATAATTTCCTTTCGTCAGTGGAAACGTACGCAACCGACGAGTTGGGTGATCTCTATACGACGTTCAACGGCATTGTCTACAGCAGTTTCATCGATACCGGGTCGAACGGGTTATTTTTTCCTTCAGGTTACGGAATGCTCCAGCTTTGCGCCTGGCCTAATGCCGGCTGGTACTGTCCGTCTTCGGTTAAAAACTTTACGGCGATCAACATGGGCGTCTTTGGATCAACGAGCGGCAGCGTATCGTTTCAGATAGGAAATTACGCCGATCTGATAAATTCGCCGAATTTCGTATTCTCGAACATCGGGGGAACTGAGGTTGGCGATTTGACTGGGGACTTCCTTTTTTCTTCGGTAAGAAAGTTTTTATGGGACTTGAGGGAACCAGTTCCATCTTGGGCACAGGCCCGTATTGGGCGTACTGATACTATTTTTTCCCTGTAGAAACTTCATCAAGTTTGCCGCAGGCATTTCCTTTACACATCAAATAGAGTCCCCGATATGTTCGATATACCTTGCCCATCGCCGGATCCGGGTGTTCGGCAATTACGAATCCATGTTCTAACACCTGCGGCGGAGTCACCAACGGCGGTCCTGGCGCTATAGCTAGATCGATTTGTGCAGTGACTGCGATACCTTCCCAACCCGCCGCCGTCACATAAAGCGGCTGGCCCTGAGTCACTGAAATAATATCTTTGGCTATAGCATCGATATTCGGGCGGAAGCGCTTAGTGTAATAAGGGAACGCCCAAAAGGCAAAAACATACTTCAGGATTATGGCGGTTATAATCCATGCCATGACCAGGCGTCGTGTTTTCTCGTTCCAATACGCATGGGCCGCAAGGACAAGTGCGACTATTCCGTAAAGAGGCATCAGATAACGCATGGCGCAATGGGGCGCAAGCCAGTAAGGGATATAATTGAGGCCGGCCATCCATAGAGCAGTCGAAACGTGAGAGTCATCAGGCCTTGCTGATGACGGGTAACGCCTCAGTCGCGTGTAAAGCAGAACCCCGACTATGGGCAAAAACTGCAGAGATGTCCGAAAAGGGAAATAGATGAGCTTCCAAATGTAACTTAAGATGTCCTTGCCCTGCATCTTTTCCGAGACCTTGGCAACCATCGAGTGGGCCATCCAGCCGCCTTCAGGCGCTGTTGTGTACCACAATATCGGCACGGCAATCGCTATCAGATACATCGCCACCGATGTCCGCGAGAATAAAAACCGCCATGCTCGCCGCCGGTAGGCCACAATCATCACTGTCACTGCATAAAAGACATAAGCCGTAGCAACCTTGGTAAGAAATGCGCAGGACAAGGCAAGCAGCGAAATAGCCAGGTAGGTGTTGCGCTGTTGTTCAACTGCCAGCCACCCCAGAAGCATCGCGGCCAGTACAAAAAAAGCAAAAAGGGGATCACTGTAAGCGAGCCAGCCGTTGTAGAAAAGAACATCACCGATTGTCAGGTAAACGAGCGCTGTGAAAGCAGCGAAGTCCCTGTTCCCCCAGAGCCTGCGTGCAAACCATGCCAGGAGAAGTCCGGAGCCGACAGTGGCCAGCGCGGCGACCAGGCGCTCAGCGACTATCATATGCGGCCAGCCGATCAATTCAGCGGCTGCAATAATGAGCAGGTTGATAAGAGGAGGGCGAATATAAGGTTCGCCGTACATGATTGGGGTAAGGATCAAGCCGTGATACCGCATCTCATACGACATGACAGTGTAGATCGCCTCTTCCCCTGTGTACTGAACACTAAAAAAAGTGATCGCGAAACTCAAGCCTGCCAGCGCAAAGAGAAGCCACCATGTCGCTGTTTTATTGCTTATATCCTGTTTCATAAATGAAGTTGGTTGATTCACACTAGTTACTGTCTGTCAAACACTTTAAAAACAGCACGAGTATTATAATTAAGAAATTCAATATTTTTCCTCGGAAAAATTCATGGGACTTGAAGAGCGCACTTTCATGAGTGCGATTTGTATTGGAGTGTTAATCTTCAGGGCTTTTAGACAGCGGGACGCCTTGCAATTAGGCGAAACTGTCCTGCAGGCTTATAATGTATATAGAGAAAATGGAACAGCTGAAGTGAAAAGAATGCATCAGATGTCCTTTAAAAAATGCTCCAAGTGCGGTTTTATCTGGTACCAAAGGGCCGCTTTCCTTAGTGATCCGAACCTTTGCATGATCGGCTATCAGGCATATTTTGATGAACCTCTGACCGGATTGTTTTTATTCAATCACACTTGCGGAACATCTCTTGCCATAAAAGCAGGTGACTTTCAGGATCTATTCGATGGCCCGATGTACACCGAAAGGTTGAATGGCACTGAGAAATGCGGCGGCCATTGTCTGCATAAAAGCGACCTGAGCCCATGTCCGCAAGAATGTGAGTGTTCGTATGTTCGTGAAATCGTACAGGTTATCCTGAAATGGCCCAAACAGGAAATATCTGTGAAACAGTAAAATCCATCTTCGCATGTCATAACAGGTCGTGATGTTTGCTTTTTTGCCTTGCGCACTGTCGTGACCATCACAGCAGGCCAGGGTTCGAGCAAGCCATGAACTTCAGACAACGGCAAGGCTTTTTTACATATATCTTCAGGGTTTCATACGTGTTAATTTGATTACCGTATCAGATATTTTTTCTCCCTTGTCGTTACGCGACCATGAATGTACGATGCTGTTTTTGTCCTCAAAAGAGATACTGAGCGAGTGCATATGGTCTTCCTTAACAGAGACAAGGTTCGGGTTCTTTTCGGAAAGCACAAAGAGCATATTTTTCTCGCCGGGATTCATAAGTTCCATGTGGGGCTGGTTGCCGAACGAGCAATAGTGGGTCATGTTCAATTTTCCGCTGAAATCATAGTAAACCGATGCCATCTCATGGGGAAGTCCGACGAAAAGCCGCTCGAGGACTGCGTTTCCGGCCGAGGTAAGTTCATAGGTGACCTTAATGGTCTGGGGACCTTTTCCCATATCCGCTGTGCCCTGCCAATCGCCTATGAGTCCTTTCATCTTCTCGAAGTCCGCGGAATGTGTGCGGCCGCCCATGTCGTATCCTGCGGAACTGGCCGGTAACGGAATAAGGATGATACCCAGGAACACAATCAAGGCGCATGAGATACATTGCTTCATGTCACTGCCTCCTCTCTATCTTGATAGATTTATGGCCTGCCATATTCTTTATCGTAAAGTGTACCACCTGCGAAGCGGTGTTGGAAGACCGAAATACGTTTCACATCGGCGATACAAGAACCCGCGGCGCTAAGTTGTTGCCGATTATTTAACTTGATATGATGCTATAACTTGATATACTGCAATTAAGGAGCATTCCACTAACGTGCTAATCAAAGGTAACAGCTAGAAACGGCAAACAAAATTCAAGCATAAGGGAAGAAGGACAAGGAGGTTGCGATGAAACTCACACGCAGAGAGTTACTGAAGACAACCGCTGCAGTGGCTGCTGCAACCGCTGCGGGCATTTCAGTGCCGAAGGAATTGCAGGCGGCAGCAAAGAAGACGGAGGCCGGCTGGAAATGGGATAAATCGGTATGTAGGTTCTGCGGGACCGGCTGCGGGCTTATGGTTGCTACAAAGGGCGACAGGATCGTGGCGGTAAAAGGTGATCCGGCTGCCCCGGTCAACATGGGACTCAACTGCATTAAGGGTTATTTCAACGCGAAGATCATATACGGGGCTGACAGACTCACCGAACCGCTCATGAGAGTCAACGACAAAGGCGATTTCGATAAGAAGGGGAAGTTTAAGCCGGTCACATGGCAGAAGGCATTCGACGAGATGGCAAAGCAGTTCAAGAAATATTATAAGGAACTGGGACCGACCGGCGTGGCGATCTTCGGATCCGGTCAGTATACGATCATGGAAGGATACGCAGCCGTCAAGCTCATGAAAGGGGGGTTCAGGTCGAATAACATAGACCCCAACGCGCGGCATTGCATGGCAAGTGCTGTTGCCGCGTTCATGCAGACCTTCGGCATAGACGAGCCAGCAGGCAACTATGACGATATGCACTATTCCGACACTATTGTGCTGTGGGGCGCTAACATGGCAGAGATGCATCCTGTCCTCTGGTCGAAAATAACAGACAGGAAGCTCTCAAATCCGCAGAGGGTGAAGGTTGTGAATCTTTCGACTTATTCCAACCGATGCTCGAACCTCGCCGATACAGAGATTATAATCAAGCCTAACACGGACCTCGCCATCCAGAATTATATCCTTCGGGAGATTATCTATAACCGGCCGGAATCCATCGACAGTGAGTTCGTGGACAAAAACTGTGTCTTTGCCACCGGGTTCGTCGATATCGGATACGGCTTGAGGCCGAAGGTCGATCACCCTAAATACAAGAAGACGGAACTCGATACGGCAAGCAAGGAAGCCTTCAAGATAATCACAAAAGAAGAGGCTGCCGCCATGTCTAGTCTTGGGATAAAGGCAGGCGACAGGATGGAGATGAAGCATACTGCAACTGCAGATGCTCATTGGGCGATCAGCTTTGAGGATTTCAAAAAGGGAGTTGAGCCTTATACCCTCGATTTTGTGGCCGGGCTCGCTAAAGGTGATGCGGACGAATCACTCGAAGATTTTAAGAAAAAGCTTGTGACCCTGGCCGACCTTTATGCCGAGAAGGGAAGAAAGGTCGTGAGCTTCTGGACGATGGGATTCAACCAGCATGTGCGGGGCACGTGGGTGAATGAGCAGATATATTCGATTCACCTGCTGCTTGGTAAGCAGTCCCAGCCCGGCAACGGGGCGTTCAGCCTCACGGGTCAGCCGAGCGCCTGCGGAACGGCGCGGGAGGTAGGCACTTTTTCACACCGCCTGCCTGCCGACATGGCTGTCACCAACCCAAAGCACAGGGAGATTACCGAAAAGATCTGGAAGCTGCCTGAAGGAACGCTCAATCCTGTCTTAGGGTCGCATTATGTGAAGATCATGAGGGATATCGAAGACGGCAAGATTAAATGGGTCTGGGTGCAGGTGAATAATCCTTGGCAAAATACCGCCAATGCCAATCACTGGATCACATCGGCACGCGATATGGACAATTTCATAGTTGTTGCGGAGGCGTACCCCGGCATATCGGCCAAGGTCGCTGACCTCATCCTTCCTGCTGCCATGATATTCGAAAAATGGGGGGCTTACGGAAATGCAGAACGCCGTACGCAGCACTGGAGGCAGCAGGTGACCCCTCTTGGCAAGTCGATGTCGGACACCTGGCAGATTACCGAGTTTTCAAAAAGGTTCCATCTTGGCGAGGTTTGGAAGGACTGGAAGATTGACGACAAGACGACACTGCCCAATGTGCTTTCAAAGGCCAGGGAGATGGGTTACAAAGACGGGGATACGCTATTCGATGTTCTCTTTGCAAATAAGGAAGCGAAAGCATATAAATGGCCGGACCCCATCGGGGCCGGGTTTATGAATTCCGAGTCCGGGGGCGACAAGAGGAATGTGGAGGGGTTCAAGGGATACGGCTTTTTCCTTCAGAAATATCTCTGGGAAGAATACCGTAAGTTCGGCCTCGGCCATGGCCACGACCTGGCCGACTTCGACACCTATCATAAGGTAAGGGGTCTCAGATGGCCTGTGGTTGACGGGAAGGAGACCCTCTGGCGCTTCAATTCCGAGTACGACCATTACGCAAGGCAGGCCAACTACGGGAAGTTCGCATTCTACGGGGTTGCCTTCAAGGAAATACCCAAAGGTGATCTTATGGGCCCAAAAGGGGATGAGAAGGTAAAGCTCCCCAATAAGGCGAAGATATTTCTTAGGCACTACATAGACCCCGCTGAGGTGCCGAATGATGAATATCCGTTCTGGCTTTGCACAGGCAGGGTGCTTGAGCATTGGCACAGCGGCACCATGACTATGAGGGTCCCTGAGCTTTATCGCGCGGTGCCTGAAGCCCTCTGTTTCATGAACGCAAAAGACGCAAAACGGTCCGGTTTCAGGGACGGGGAGCTCATCTGGGTGGAATCCCGGAGGGGAAGGGTGAAGTCCAGGGTTGAGACAAGGGGGAGAAACTTGACTCCGCAGGGCCTTATCTTTGTGCCGTGGTTCGATGAGAACGTCTTTATCAATAAGGTGACGCTTGATGCGACCTGTCCTATATCAAAAGAAACCGACTTCAAGAAGTGCGCTGTGAAGGTCTACAAGGTATAGAGGGTGTTTGGCAAATATGAGAAGCGGGCAAGGGGAGGAAAAGATGCCTGAGAGAAGGAGGTTCCTGGCCGGCATGATCAGAAGCCTGGGGGCCGCGACTGTGGGAGGTATTGCCTGGATGGGCTTTCTCGATGGAAAGAAATCCCGGCCGGATATACTGAGGCCTCCCGGCGCGATACCCGAACAGGATTTCCTTTTAAAATGTACCAAGTGCGGTCTTTGTGTCGAGGCATGCCCCTTTCAGTCGCTTATCCTTGCAAGGCCCGGAGACGAGAGACCGGTCGGTACGCCTTATTTTAAGATGAGGGAAAACCCCTGCAGGATGTGCAGGGAAATACCCTGTACGGTAGCCTGCCCTACAGGGGCGCTTGACCGGTCTTTAGTAAGCGACAGGGATGAACAGGGCAAAAGAAGACTGAACGTCAATCTTTCAAAGATAGGCCTTGCGGTGATTGACCGGGAGACCTGCATCGCTTACTGGGGCATTCAGTGCGATGCCTGTTACCGGTCCTGCCCTGTGATGGACAAGGCTGTAACGGTGGAGTATGTTCGAAATGAAAGGACCGGCAAGCATGCGATCCTGGCCCCTGTTGTGCATAGCGATCACTGCACCGGATGCGGAATGTGCGAGCGAGCGTGCATCAATCAAAAGGCTTCGATCTTTGTGCTTCCGAGAGACGCTGTTATGGGAGAATCCTCAGCGAGGTACGTCAGAGGATGGGAAAGCGGCGATGAGGAGCGGATTGAGGGGCTGCCTGATGAGACAGAGACAGTAACACCGAGATCTGAAAAAAAAGCGCTTGATTATCTGAACAAGGGAGACCTCTGATATGCCGCTATTTAAGAAATACAGATTTATAGCTGCCAGAAGGATAGTGCAGACATCGATCATTATCCTTTTTGTAGGGGGCAGTCTGTATGGGTGGCCGGCACTGAGGGGCAACCTCAGCAGTTCCAGACTTTTTGAAGCCATATCTCTGACAGATCCTTTTGCCGTCCTTCAAATACTGGCTTCAGGAAAGATCGTGGCAGAAGAAGCTATTATCGGCGCCCTTTTCGTCGCACTCTTTTTTGGGATGGTTGTCGGCAGGGCGTTTTGCAGCTGGGTGTGCCCGCTCAACATCATCACGGATGCTGCGAACTGGCTGCGGGAAATAATGGGGCTCGATTCGCAGGGGAGGAGTTTTACTTTAAACAGGAATTCGCGGTACTGGGCTATGGGCGTAAGCCTCGCTGTTTCCGCTTTAACGGGGATTGCTGCGTTTGAATGGATTAGCCCCGTGTCCATGCTTCATAGAGGCATAATCTTTGGCATGGGCATCGGATGGACAATTGTGTTTTCGGTATTTATCTTTGATCTGTTTTTGGTGAAACATGGGTTCTGCGGTCATCTTTGTCCGCTTGGAGCGTTTTATTCGCTTTTAACGAGTTTCAGCCTGCTAAGGGTGAGGCACAGCAGCGGGAAATGTACACTATGCATGAAATGCCTGCGGATATGCCCCGAGCGTCAGGTTCTTCCGATGGTTGGGGAAAGAAGCGGTGCAGTGCTTTCGGGCGAGTGCACCAACTGCGGCCGGTGCATCGAGGTTTGTGACTTTGACGCGATGAAGTTTGGTGCCCGGTTCTCTGTGGAAAAATATAAAACCGGCAATGCGTGAACATCTAAAGGAGGCTTCCATGAACGCCATATGGAGACAAGGATTGTTGGCAGCTTCGATAGCTGTCATATTGGCAATCGGCGCAATGCCCGCTGCTGCAGGTGAGCATAAGCACAAGGAAAAAAGCGAGGACGAATTAGGTATCAGAAAAGGCTCGGTATATGAAGAGGAGAAGGTCGAGCCGAAACATGGAGAGTACTCACATAAGGAGCCTGGAAAGAGCAAACGGATAGAGCGGGCCTTTGAGAACAGCCCACCGCTTATCCCCCATGACCTGACCGGCATGCTGCCTCTCGCAGAAACAAATAACGCATGCCTCAACTGCCATATGCCTGAAACTGCAGGGGGCATCGGCGCAACAGCTATGCCAAAGTCACACTTTTTTGATATGGAGACAGGAAAAGATCTTGGCGGCAAGCTTGATGGTAAACGATATTCCTGCCTTGAGTGCCATGTGCCTCAGGTGAGCTTGCCGGAGCCCATCAAAAATCAGTTCAAGGCCGACTTCAGGTCCAAAAAGAGCCGGACAAGCTCGAACCTCCTAGATTCCCTGAACGAAGGGGTAAAAGCGGAATGAATATCTCAGGGATAGTTGTTAAAACAGCGCCTGAACATCTCGAGCAGGTCATCGAGAGATTGAAGACGTCGGGCTTGTGCGAAGTTCATTTCCGTGACGACAAGGGCAAGATTGTCATCACTCTGCAGGGAAAGGACACGAATGAGGAGATCCGGAAACTGCGCGAAATCATGGAGCTGCCGGACGTGCTCTGTGCCGACCTCGCCTATTCTTATAGTGAGGATGAGACCGCGCTGAGTCTTGACAAGCTCAATCTAAACAGGGATGCTGTGCCGAATGCGCTCAAGACGCTTTCTTCTGATCTATGACAGTTAAGGACACAAATCAAATAGACTATTTTCAAAGGTTGCTCGAAGAGTCGGTCAGAATGCACGGCCATTTATGCCCAGGGCAGGTGCTGGGGGTGAAGATGTCGATGCTGGGGCTGTCCGAGGTTGGAATTGCAGACCCGAAAGGACAAGACAGAAAGAGCATCATGGTCTTTGTCGAAATGGCCAGGTGTCTAACAGACGCTATCCAATCAGTGACCGGCTGCAGTCTTGGGCGCAGGACGATGAAACTTATGGACTATGGGAAGATGGCAGCAACTTATATGAATCTAAAAACAGGCAAGGCGATAAGGATCGTCGCGAAAGAGGAATCACGGCAGAAGGCTGACGAGCTTTTTCCTGACATAAAGCATAAGTATTCGGCCCAGCTTGAGGCATACAAGATATTGCCTGACAGGGAGCTTTTTGATGTCATGGAAGTCATAGTTAAGCTGAATCCTGAGGATATGCCCGGCAGGTCAATGCGAAGGATCAGATGCGATGACTGCGGTGAGTATGTCCAGGACCTGAGAGAGATTTATAAGGAAGGAAGAGTGCTGTGCAGGGCCTGTTCGGATTCGCGATATTATGAATATCCGGAGCGTGATATTTTTTGAAGTACGTTATGCAATTTTTGCATAGCGGGTTGGCAATGGACATAAAGATCAAATCAAAAATATGGATCGAGGTCGGCGGGAAACCTGTCTTCGGAAGGGGCAGAAGGTTTCTTCTTGAGGCCATAGACAGGCTCGGTTCAATCAGCCAGGCTGCAAGGGAGATAAACATTTCCTATAGAAAAGCCTGGGGATACATAAAGGTGATGGAAGAACGGCTCGGTCTCAAACTCATTGACAGACAGACGGGAGGCAGGCACGGCGGGGGCGCTGCCCTTACCAACGACGCAAGGGATTTCCTTAAGAAATATGAGGCCATTGATGAGGGCATAAGAGAGATCGTCGACGACAGATTCAATTCCATGTTCAGGGCGAATGATTCATAGACGGGCTTCCACGTCTGCATTTTAAACGCTATATTGTCCGTACAGAAGGAGGAAGTTATGAACCCGGTTATCGAGGCGATTAAGAAAAGAAGATCGGTCAGGTCATACGAGGACAGGCCGGTGCCCAGGGATATTCTGGATATAATAATCGATGCCGGCAATCAGGCCCCTTCGGCGATGAACAGCCAGCCCTGGAGGTTCGTCATCATAGAAGACAAGAGCCTTAAAAAGAAGCTCCTCCGCGCTGCTCTGCCCAACGCAAAAAAGATACTTGAAAACGTTAGGGAATTTGATCCTGACAGATATGCGCAGATCATGAAACGCTATGGTGAGCTGGAAGACCCGATTTATTATTCCGCTCCGGCTGTAATCTTCGTGATTGGCTCGGGGCGGTATGCGGATCACTCCTGCCCACTGGCCTGTGAAAATATTATGCTTGCGGCCTATTCATTAGGCATAGGAAGCTGCTGGGTCGGGTTCGGATCAATGGTGACAGAAGACGCGGATGTCTTAAAGGCGCTTGATCTTAAGGAGGATGAGAAGATTTATGGTCCTATTGTGCTTGGGTATCCCAGGTTATTTCCCGATCCTCCCCAGAAGAAGCCGCCTTGTGTTAAGTGGCTATAGGGCGGCAGGGATATTGCGACCTCGTTAATCTTGACAACAACAGCCCATCATGGTATAAAATGATAACCTGTCTTGGCGGGTAACAGTACGTCCTGTAAGGGAAAAAGGAGGAATTAGGCAGTATGTCAGTAGAAGGGACTATCAAGTGGTTTAACGAAAAGAAAGGGTATGGCTTTATCCAGCAGGACAACGGCCAGGATATCTTTGTCCATTACTCTTCAATCACGGGAGAGGGTTTCAAAACCCTAGCAGAGGGACAAAGAGTCAAGTTCGACATTGAGGAAGGTGCGAAAGGACCGAAGGCGATAAATGTGACAAAAATTTAATCTGAATATTTATTGACTGATTTTTTAAAGGCCTGTCTTTTTAGTTTTAAGCATGAGACAGGCCTTTGATTTTCTCCTGCCTGATTTGACAAAGTCCTGCAATTTATTTATTTTTATATCGATGAGGCTCCCTGACTGGATACGGACTCAGTGCCGCGCAGACCGGCATGAAACAAAGCTTATTCTGAGGAAACACGGGATTACTACGGTCTGTGAAGAGGCGAGGTGTCCTAACAGTTGGGAATGTTTTTCGAAGCCGACTGCCACGTTCCTTATTCTTGGCCCCAAATGTACCAGAAACTGCGGCTTTTGCTCGGTGAGTTCGTCTGTTCCCGGACCGCCTGACGAAAACGAACCGGACAACGTGGCACATGCCGCGGAAGAGATAGGACTGAAATATGTGGTAATCACGTCGGTCACAAGGGACGACCTTCCTGACGGCGGAGCCGGTCATTTCGCCAGAACAATATCAGCGGTGAGGAGGAGGCTGCCTGCGGTCAGGATAGAGGTTCTGACACCTGATTTTCAGGGTGATTTCGGGGCGCTCAGGACAGTGCTCGATGCCGGTCCCGACGTCTTCAACCATAACGTGGAGACGGTCGAGCGGCTTTACCCGATTGTCAGACCACAGGCCGTATTCAGGCGTTCACTATCAGTTCTGAAACATGCCAAAACAACAGCTCCTGATACCATAACTAAATCAGGCTTTATGCTCGGTCTCGGTGAAAGTCAAACAGAGGTCCTTGAGCTTTTGAGAGAACTCAGAGCGGCGGGATGTGATGTTGTCACAATAGGACAGTATCTTAGACCTACGAGGAACAATCTCCCTGTGGTAGAATACATTCACCCTGATTTCTTTGAGTATCTTCGATTGAAGGCTCTCGAAATGGGCTTCAGTTATGTGGCCTCCGGCCCTCTGGTCAGGAGTTCCATGAATGCCGCGGAAATGTTCGGCCCGGCCCCTGGTCTTTAGTATCCGGCTTTTTTGAGAGGAGAGATAACCGAATGTTTGAATTCAGCAGGATCAAAAGATTGCCCCCCTATGTGTTTGCCATCGTGAATAACCTCAAGATGGAGGCCAGGCGAAAGGGCGAAGATATCATTGACCTGGGCATGGGCAACCCTGACGGAGCTACACCCAGGCATATAGTAGACAAATTAATAGATGCAGCTAAAAAGCCCAAGAACCACCGGTACTCGGCATCAAAGGGGATTACGCAACTCAGAATGGCGATCTGTGAGTGGTACAAAAGAAGGTATGACGTAGACCTTGATCCTGAATCCGAGGCGGTTGTGACGATAGGGTCCAAGGAGGGACTGTCGCATCTGGTCCTGGCCACTGTGGGTCCGGGCGATGTGGTCCTGACGCCGACCCCAGCGTACCCGATCCATCCTTATAGTGTGATTATCGCAGGCGGCGAGGTAAGAACTGTGCCGATAGGCGCCGGGATAGACTTTTTCGAAGAGATGGAGAAGGCATACAAGACTACATGGCCGAGACCGAAGATGCTTATAATGAACTTCCCCCATAATCCGACGACACAGGTTGTGGATGGCCTCGGTTTTTTCAAGAGGGTCGTTGATTTTGCCAAAGAAAACAAGATAATTGTACTTCATGACCTGGCATATGCCGACCTTGTGTATGACGATTATAAGGCCCCGAGTTTTCTCCAGGTTCCCGGCGCAAAGGATGTGGGAGTGGAATTTTTTTCTCTAACAAAGAGCTATTCGATGGCCGGATGGAGAGTTGGATTCTGTTGCGGGAACAAAGAGATCGTGGGCGCTCTTATAAAGATAAAGAGCTATCTCGATTATGGCATGTTTCAGCCTATCCAGATCGCAGGCATTGTGGCTCTGCGCGGTGCTCAGGACTGCGTTGAGGATATCAGGAGCGTTTATGAGCGCAGAAGGAACGTGCTGGTGAAGGGGCTCAAACAGGCGGGCTGGGCAATTGAGCCGCCAAAAGCGACGATGTTTGCCTGGGCCGAGATACCGGAGGCCTTTCAAAAAATGGGATCTCTTGAGTTCTGCAAACTCCTTATCAGGAAAGGCGGCGTGGCCGTTTCTCCGGGTATAGGGTTCGGAGAAGGGGGAGACAATTTTGTGAGGTTTGCCCTCGTCGAGAACGAACACCGAATAAGACAGGCTGCGGCCGGAATAAAGAGGGTTTTAAACAGATGATAAACGTAGGGATTATAGGTTTTGGAACAGTTGGGACGGGCACAGCCAGTATTCTCCTAAACAACAGGGACATCCTCAGGGAGAGGACGGGCATTGACATCAACCTTAGACGAATAGCCGATCTTGATATCAAAAGGGACAGGGGGATAAAGCTGCCTAAGGGAATTCTTACTGCAAAGACGGAGGAACTCCTCGACGACCCTGATATTCATATCGTGGTCGAACTCATCGGTGGTACAACGGTTGCAAAAGATGTAATCCTTAAAGCAATCAGCAAAGGCAAGCATGTTGTCACCGCTAATAAAGCCCTTTTGGCTACTCACGGGGCCGAGATATTCAGGGCGGCAGGGAAACAAAAAGTCGAGCTTGGTTTTGAAGCCTCGGTTGCAGGCGGGATACCGATTGTGAAGGTCATCAGGGAGGGATTGGTGGCCAACAGGATAAGGGCGGTGTACGGCATTATCAACGGTACGACAAACTATATACTTACCAAGATGACCGAGGAAAAAGCGGAATTCTCCGAGGTCCTGAAAGAAGCCCAGAAACTTGGCTACGCAGAGGCCGACCCCACGTACGATATAGAAGGCATAGACTCTGCCCACAAGCTTGCAATCCTTGCTTCTCTTTCGTATGGTCCGCGTTTCAGCATCAAGGACGTATACCGTGAGGGCATATCCTGGATCTCCCCAATGGATATCGAATTTGCCAGGGAACTTGGATATAAGCTAAAGCTCCTGGCAATAGCTAAGGAGTCGGATGGGAAGGTCGAACTGAGGGTACATCCGACAATGGTTCCGGAGGAATATCTTATATCAAAAGTGGACGGCGTTTACAACGCGGTTTATGTTGAAGGAGACGCGGTGGGTTCGACCCTTTATTACGGCAGAGGCGCTGGCGACATGCCAACTGGAAGCGCGGTCGTGAGCGATATAGCAGATATAGCTCGGAATATTGTCACCAATTCTGTGGGCAGGATTTCACTTGATCCTTCCCGCAAGGGCAAGAGTCTCATGAAGATGGACGATGTGCAGTCCATGTATTATTTCAGGTTCTCGGCGATCGATAAACCAGGGGTATTATCAAAGATCTCCGGCATCCTCGGCAAATACAATATAAGTATCGTTTCAGTGATCCAGAAGGGCAGACACGAGGGCAAGGCAGTGCCTCTTGTCGTTCTTACCCACAGAGCAAAGGAAAAAAATGTCCTTGCCGCGCTTAAAGAGATAAACAGGCTGTCCATAGTAGCCGGCAAGAGCGTCTTTATCAGGGTAGAGGGAAAAGAAGGGGACCGCTAGCCCTAAAAATTATAGAACCATACAAAGACCTTTCCCCTCCGATTTAAGGTTCGTCAGGGATTGTAAATCGTCCTTTGTATGGCTCCAGATTTCTTAATTGCGATACCCCAGATTCGGGAAACCACCTGAGCTCTTTTTTAAATGGGTGCTTCGATAGATGTTTCAGGCTTCCTCTTTCGAGGCATGCACACCACATCTAACTCCCGCTCCCTAACCCAGTGGCTTGATCCTCTGGTTTACCCGCCCGGGGTAACGCAAGCCCTGTTCTTAATTTTATTTTAGCTCCTCAGCAGCTGTTCGTCAAGACCTAATTTTATGCATTGTTCTGGTATGTCATGCACAATTTTTTGCGTATTCAGCATTGAAAGGGCGCGCTTTTATTACCTATTAAACAGGATATTCATAAACTATCGGAAAAAGGACATAGTATTTACTCTTATTCCGGGATGAGTGAAGGTATTGCTTTTGCTGGAATATTCGTATATCTTTATTTGCAGGGATATTTTTTGCAAATAAAAAAGCATGTTTTTGCAAACCTGCAATTTGACTAAGGAGGATATTTATGCAGTTGATTGAGGTCAAGCGCATCGCGAGCAAGCACGGAATAAAAACGGGGAAGATGAAAAAAGAAGAAGTAATCCGGGCAATCCAGCGTTCGGAGGGGAATTTCGACTGCTTCGGCTCTGCCTATTCCGGGGAGTGCACACAGGAGGAGTGTCTTTGGAGAAAAGACTGCCTTAATAAAGTCTAAAGTTGCAGCTTCTTATCGCTCGAACGCCTCTGTCACAGAATTAATAGCCACTCCATGTATTATGGTAATGATGCATGGCAAGGACTATCTTTATCCCGGCGGTCTTAGCGACAAACCGACATGTCTTCGCAGTGATCTTTTCCCCATAACCTTGATTTACCATCGAGAAAGTCCCCCTTTGTACGGTGACGCATTCTTTCTCATTCTCACTTCGTTCCGAGGCACCGGCGCGCCCCAACGGGCATACGCGCCGTTGAAACCTTTCGAATGCGTCCCCGCACAAATTTGGCGGTGGATTTTGGTTATGTCCCCGTCTCTTTTTTATCCGGAAGGCGTCTATTATGTCGATATTGCAATGGATAATGGATATAATGAAAAAAAGACACGTAGCATAGGTGCCAGTGTTGAGAATTTTCAGGCGACAACGGGAAGGCAGATGAAGATACAGTCCATTAATCCTTATACCGAAGAGGTCATGAAAGAGTTCGACCTCATGACACCAGATGAGATCGACGCAGAAACCAGCAAGTCCCGCCGGACATTCCTGAAGTGGAGGGACTTCCCTGTTTCGAAGCGCGCCGAACATATCAAAAAGTTAGGAGATCATCTCCGTGCTGAGAAGCACAGGTACGCCAGGATCATGAGCAGCGAGATGGGAAAACCCATAAGGGAAGCTGTGGCCGAGATCGATAAGTGCGCCCTGCTCTGTGACTATTATGCCGATAACGGCGAAAGATTCCTTCAGCCCGAAGAGATCAGGACCGAGGCAAAAAAAAGCTATGTATTATTTCAGCCTCTGGGCATCGTGCTTGCTGTAATGCCTTGGAACTTCCCCTTCTGGCAGGCATTCCGTTTTGGCATCCCGGCGGTCACCGCCGGAAATGTCGTAGTTCTAAAACATGCCTCTAACGTCCCTATGTGTGCGCTCACGATCGAAGAGTCGTTTAGAAACGCCGGATTCCATGAAAACATCTTCAAGACCTTTTTGATCAGCGCCCGGGACGCTTTGAGGCTGATCGATGAGGACAGAGTTGATGCCGTATCTTTGACCGGTAGTAATCAGGCAGGAGAACAGATCGGGGCACTAGCAGGAAAGAAGATCAAGAAACTCGTCCTTGAACTTGGCGGCTCCGACCCGTTCATTGTTCTCGATGACGCTGACATTGAAAAAGCGGGCAGGATGGCGGTGAACGCCCGGATGATCAATACAGGCCAGAGTTGCATCGCGGCCAAGCGCATCATCGTGATGGAAAAAGTGGCCGGGGCATTCAGAGAGGCCTTTCTGAGCAGGCTTAGGGAATTGAAGATAGGCGACCCTCTGGATGAAACCACTGATATCGGGCCGCTTGCCAAGCGTGAGATTCTTGAGTCCCTCAATGCGCAGATCCTGGATGCCAGGACAAAGGGCGCTGAAATCTTTCAGCTGGAGCATTCTTTCAGGAAAGGTTTTTTCTTTCCGCCAAGCGTTGTTTTTAATCCGGGACGGGATATGAAGATTTTGTCCGAGGAGGTTTTCGGCCCATTAGTTCCGGTCATTACGGTAAAGGACGAGGATGAAGCCGTCAGTGTAGCAAATGACACGCAGTATGGTCTTGGTGCTGCGATTTGGAGCCGGGATATTGAGCGTGCCCAGCGGGTTGCCGCGAGAATTGAGGCCGGGTCTATAGCCATAAATGACATGGTAAAATCAGACCCCAGACTCCCATTCGGAGGAATAAAAAAATCGGGCATCGGCAGAGAACTGTCCCATTACGGGCTGAAGGAATTTGTGAATATCAAAACCATTGTGGTAAGGGAGTGAGCGTATGAAGGCCTCCGATCTACTCGTAAAATGCCTTGAAAATGAAGGAGTCGAGTACATATTCGGCGTGCCGGGTGAAGAAACGCTTGACCTTATGGAGTCACTGAGGACCTCTTCGATCAGGTTCATCCTGACAAGGCATGAGCAGGCTGCTGCGTTTATGGCAGATGCCTACGGCCGCCTGACGGGCAAGCCGGGCGTTTGTATCTCTACCTTGGGTCCGGGTGCGACTAACCTTCTTACAGGGGTGGCTGATGCGTTTCTCGACAAGTCTCCACTTGTTGCCATAACGGGACAGGCAGACCTCAAAAGGATACATAAGGAATCGCATCAGTATATAGATATCGTGGAGATGTACAGGAGCGTGACCAAGTGGAACGGCAGAGTAGATCTGCCTGATGTGATCCCCGAAATGGTGCGGAAGGCCTTCAAGGTCGCAGCTACCGAGAAACCCGGTCCGACCCATCTGGAACTTCCTGAGGACGTGGCCGCTATGGAGGTAGGTGAAATGTACCGGACGATGATAGAACCTATCCATCCGAGAAGAAGCTCTCCCGACAGACAGTCCCTCAGGAAGGCCGCTGAGCTTATTGAACAGGCTAGCTTCCCGCTAATACTTGCGGGGCATGGAGTTGTCAGGAAAGCCGCAGGCAACCGGCTTCGCACATTCGCGGAACTGTTCTGCATACCAGTGGTGACGACTTTTATGGGAAAGGGCGGAATAACGGCTGAAAGCCGCACCTGTGTCGGGACCCTCGGACTGGCCCAGGACAGACAGATCGCCGATGTTTTTTCCAGAGCTGATCTTATCATCGCTATTGGCTACGACCTTGTAGAGTACGCGCCTAAGAACTGGAACCCCAAGCTAGATAAAAAAATCATCCATATTGACTTTACAACTAGCGAGGTCGATCTGCATTATGTGCCTGAAATCGAAATTATCTCCGACGTCAGGGAAACCCTTGAACTTCTGCAGGGGGTGATGAGTACAAATAAGACATGCGAACTTCTTATCTCCGCAAGGCGGGACTTTGTCGAAGATTTCGAGAGGCTGGGCACTGTCGATTCCTGGCCGCCGCAGCCGCCGAGGATCATCTATGGGATCCGGAAGGTCCTCGGTCCCGACGATATCCTGATATCCGATGTAGGCTCTTGTAAGTTCTGGGCGGCAAAATTCTATCCGGTTTACCGCAATAACACCTTTATCCTGTCGAATGGTTTTGCCTCTATGGGTTTCGCGCTTCCTTCGGCAATCGTGGCAAAACTTATCAATAAGGAGCGCAATGTCGTCGCCCTCTGTGGAGACGGCGGTTTTCTAATGAATTTACAGGATCTCGAGACCGCCTGCAGGCTAGGGATTAATATTGTCGTAGTGATCTTCAACGACAACGGCTATAACCTTATCAAGTGGAAGTCGGAGAAGAAATTCGGGACCTCCTTCGGTGTGGAATTTTCCAATCCTGATTTTGTCAGGCTTGCGGAGAGCTTCGGAGCAGTCGGTGTCAAACTTCAATCCTCGAATCAGTTTGAGGACGTTCTCAGGGACGCTTTGTCAAAGACTGTGCCCGTTATCATCGATGTGCCGATAGATTACAGCGACAACGAGATGATATACAGACTTTTGTAAAAGAGGCAACTTCTTTTTCATCCGCGAACAATAGTAGCGCTTGTGTTACTATTGTAAAAAAATGGACAAAATCAAAGTCGTCGAGTTTTTACAAAATGGAGTGTCTATTTTTGGAGAATGGTTCTCCAGCCTTGGCGCACGGGCAGCCGCCAAGGTTTCCACCGCTTTGTACAGACTTCAGCAAGGCAATTTTTCTAACGTAAAATCAGTCGGACAAGGGGTTTCTGAATACAAGATTGACTTTGGTCCGGGATACAGGATTTATCTTGGCGGCGAGGGAAATACTTCGGTCATCCTGCTTGGTGAGGTTCTAAGAAGACGCAAAGCAGGGACGTAAGAAAAGCCCAGTCAATGTGGGCGCAATACAAGAAGGGAAAGAGAAGAGCCAGGTAAGGAGGTACTATGCCTATTACAAAAGAATTTCGAAAGACAATTTTGAGCCGTGCAGAAAAAGATGCAGACTTTCGCAGACACCTGCTGACAGACTATTGAAAGCAAGAAACTAACAAACTTTTTCGTACAATCCCTCCGTTTCTCCCATACAACTTCCCCTTGCTTGGCATCAGACAATTGCAACTTTAGTTAGCGAACTTTTTTAACACAGATGAATATCTGTGTCAAGAGAACGGCAGGAAAAAGCAATGAACGAGGGTGCAAGTCTAATAGGATCTCTTTGAACCACAGTACAAGGTGAAATACTCGTTCGGGAGAAAAGGGCGTCCGCAGCAACCTTCCTTCCGAAGTCAGGTGTTCACGCAACTGCGCAACGTTTCTCCTGAAATTAAATGATCGGAGGGAATCTCGCCAAGCAGAATTATGTTTTACCGCTTATCTTTCTTTATAAACTCTGTCAAAATTACCGGGTTTACCGGCGGACAGATTAAGAAACCCTGCGCACCTTCACATCCACACTTATGCAGTAATTCCAGCTGTTTCTTATTTTCCACGCCTTCGGCAATGACTTCTAAATTAAAGTTATGTGCCAAGTTTACAATTGCGTTGACAATAGCCTGATCGCTTGGATTTGTGACCAGATTCCTTACGAAAGAGTAGTCAATCTTTAACGTGGACACGGGGAAGCGTTTTAAGTAACTCAAAGAGGAATAACCGGTACCGAAATCATCAATAGCTATTTGAATTCCCATAGCCCGTAATGAATGCAATTTATTGATCGTATTTTCAATATTTTTCATGATCGCACTCTCGGTGAGTTCCAGTTGCAAATACTTCGGATCTAACCCGGTATCGCTTAAGATGCGGGATACCTTTTCTACGAAGTTCTCTTGCGTAAACTGGATGCTCGACACATTTACGGTTACCCCAATCGGTTTAAGACCGGCCTTTTGCCATCCCTTGCCTTCCGAACAGGCGGTACGAAGCACCCATTCACCAATAGGGAGGATAAGACCGGTATTCTCCGCAAGGGGAATGAATTCACCCGCTTTGACTAGTACCAGGTCCGGCTGCATCCACCGTATAAGCGCCTCCGCACCGATCATTCTGCCGGTAGATATGTCTATTTGCGGTTGATAGAACAACATGAATTCGTTGAGATCCAATGCCTTCTGCAGTTTATTCTCTATCGCAAGCCTCTTGACGGCAAGATTATTCAGCGACTCGGAATAATATTGATAGTTATTTTTTCCACGACTTTTGGCCTGACACATTGCCATATCAGCATTGCCGAGCAGTGTGTCAATATCTTTGCCGTCAGAGGGATAGAGCGCTATGCCCACACTTGCCGTGACAAATACTTCCTGGGAGCCGGCGACAAAGGGCTCTGACAGCAAATTGATAATACGCTGGGCCGCTATTGCCGGGTCCTGAACATTCTTGATATCGGTTAGCAATATGGTAAATTCATCCTCGCCAAGACGTGCCATGAGATGTCCCGCTGCCTCTGTTGAGAAGCGAAAGATACTATCCGTCTTGCGCATACCAATCATTACTCGCCTGGCTATCTTCTGCAGGAGCTGATCTCCCATCTTATGAACCATCATGTCATTGATATGTTTGAAATTATCGAAATTATCGATATCGAGAAACAGTATTGCTAGCATTTGCTTCTCGCGTTCAGCACGCGCTATCGCCTGCTCCAGCCGGTCATTAAACATATATCGACTCGGCAAATCGGTCAAACTGTCATGATACTTGAGCTTGTCCTCCGTCTCTTTGTGCTCCGAAATGTAGCTGACAATAACCGTAACTTTGTCCTTTCCGCAGACGACAAATCTAACCTCATAGTGACAGCCGCTGGTCCAGCACTGATATTCAAAACTTTGCGGATCATTGCTTTGCAAGGCTTTTTCAACGCACGCCATGATCGGTTGAGCAATTTCTGCCGGCATTATTTCGTAAATATTTTTGCCCAAACTATCGTCGGAAGGCATAAATACACTATTTTCTGTTTGACCCCAGAATTCCAGCAAAACACCTCCTCTTTCGATTTGCAGCACCAAGTCGTTCATAACAGCCCTATTATATTACAGAACTTTGCATTTAGAAACGGGTGAATGACGGAATGAAAGCAGGAAGCTCCATGAACCAGGGGAATATCTTGGGCCTTTGCACTCCTTGCGCCGAAGGGGTCTTTCTTTCATCATGCATCATGCAGACCCATACCACGAAATCTTCCGACATGAGAAAGGAATCTGAACTGCGTAGTGCGAGTCCTGCCGTGAGGTGTACTGCACGTGCTACACCAGTCACTGCCACTGATAGAACGTTGGGGTTCCGGCGATAACTGTTACTCCGTTAAAATAGTGCGAGTGTGATGCTGTCGGTGTTAACCGCATCAATCGTTAAAAAAGTTCCCAGATCCTTGGTCAGTTGTCGATGAGGTTGCTGGGGGCACTTCACACCGGCAGAAGGGAGTT